>CACZPC010000194.1 GCA_902782985.1 Oscillospiraceae bacterium | reverse complement strand
TGGCAGGATGTCTGGCACTCGCCGCAGCCGCCTTCCTTAACAGACTCGTTCAGGTCACGTGTATTGACAGTAATGATTCTTGTCATTTTATGAGCCCCCTTGATCTTTAATAAAAGAATTATACTTTGTGGCGGGCGTCGGTGTCAACCTTCAAAAGCGTTCCGTCCCATGTTCTGTAAGGTTCCGTCTTAAGAGATGAGCCGGCTGCCGTCATATCCTCGATAATTCCGATCAATTCTTCCGTGATCTCCTGCCCCGGGATAAGAAGCGGTATTCCGGGAGGGTAAGCAAAGAGATATTCGGCGCTTACTGCTCCCGCGGCTTCATCGAATGTCACGGAGACGGAGGGGTTTTTTACGGCTTTCTCGACAGGAAGCTTTGAGCGCCGGGGAACGGGCTTAAGCTCTGAGGTACCTGCAGCGTATATCCTTTCGCTAAGCGATGAATCGATTGCCAGTATCGCGTCTGTGAAGCGTTTTATGGAGGCAGCCGTATCGCCGGTTCCTGTCATGGCGATGATATATGTAGGGAAGGCGGCTTCGATCTCGATAAGGAATTCCTTTCGCAGGAGATCGGCCAGATCAAAGCCTGAGATATATCCCTCCGTCAGGATAACGAACTTGGATATGTCATATCCGTCACAGGCGAAAAGCTTAAGATGCTCCAACTTCCCGAGGCTGTCGCGTCCGGCACGCGCATTCTTATAAAGCAAGTCTGTATCTGCGGTATTAAGAGCGTGCTCCAGTCCGGCCATCAGAAGATAGGACGGGCTTGTGGATTCATTGATGCTCAGATAATGACGGATAAGGCGCTTGTCGGCCCTGTCTCCGCGGATAAGCATGACGGCTGTCTGAGTAGGAGCATTTAAAGTCTTATGAACGCTCTTGATGACGATATCACCTGATGCTGATGCAGGGAAGAGAGTCTGATCCTTAACTCCCAAATGTGCCCCGTGAGCTTCGTCTACGATAAGGATCACACCGGCATCCGAAGTGATCTTATGTATGGCGGCTGTATCGGACATGATCCCTTCATAGGTCGGCGATGTTATGACGACAGCCCTGATATCGGGATCCGTCCTGAGAGCTGTCCTTATAGTCTCCGGATCGATCTGAAGCACGAAAGGATATTCTTCCTTCGTCCCGGGCTCGGCGATGACCGGCTTAAGTCCTCCAATCTCCAATGCATGCCAGACGCTGATGTGGCAATTGGAAGCGATCAGGATCTTGTCGCCCCGTACGGTGCTTGAGAGAATGGCACTTTGAATCAGCGCCGTGGCGCCGTTAACCGAGATGAATGCTTCGTCTGCTGCCCAGAGAGAGGCGGCTTTGAGCTCAATACCCCGGATCACGCCCTCGGGGCTGTGAAGATTGTCGAATCCGTCTATCTCCGTGATATCGGATGAGTAGGGGATACCATAGGGCGCGGATGTGGGATTCCTCTTGTGTCCCGGCATATGCATGGGCAGCGTGTTGCTGACCCTGAGATCGTGGAGCTTTTGTATCAGGTCTTCTTTCATATTCGTGTTGATAAAGAAACCCCGCCCCTAGGACAGGAGCGGGGAAAAGAAATGGAGTATAAAGATAGATAAATTACGCTTTGATGACCGTGAAGCTGTAGCTGTCTACGGTATCCTTTACTTCATAGATGCTCTTCTGAAGGTCGATAGCCGTTCCGAGAACGATCGTGTAAGGACTTACAGTACCCTTGATGCCGCTTCTGTTGTCAGCATAGCTGATAGCCTGAGCTTCATCCTCGGATACGAGCATGTACTGTGATACGAGGTAAAGGCTTCTTACTCCGATATCCATGCCTACGAGCTTGGGATTAACGGAATAGGAACCGGATGTACTCGAACCGGGAGCAGTGATCCTGCTGCTGAAGGAAAGACCGAGAGCAGAGGAAGATGTGGAAGACAGGCGCTCCTCAACAAGGAAGTAAGGCTTACCCTCAACTCCGACCTTACCTACGTCGTGGAAGAGACCGATGATGATAGCGGACTCCTCGTCGAGCTGAGGCATAAGCGTATCCTTGATCCTTAAGAGCTGCTTAGTTACTGCAACGCTTCTGATGAGTAGACCCTTTTCACATGCGAGAGCACCTTCTGTATCTGCAGGAGCTGTAAGCCAAGCTGTTCTGTTCTCAAGGAAGTCGATAAAGTGATCGAACTCTGTCTTTCTCTTAACAACTGCTGCCTTGAGCTGGCCGTAAAGCTCTTCTACATTATCCTTATTAACATCAACCATAGGCATGATGCCTGCACTGGCTGTAGACGTACCTGTTGCTGCTGCGGAAACTGCAGCTGCCTCTGCGGGAACTGCCGCGGAACCGGCATCTGAACTTTCTGCAAAATTAAACTTACACTTGGGACATCTGATAGCCTGGTTGGCAATCGTCATTCCGCAATCGGGGCATTTCTTCATAAAAAAGACCTCCTGGTCATTCCTAATTTGTTTTTGATAGAGATATTTTACAATTTCAAAGAGCGATTTTCAACAGCAATAGTGCACATTGACAACAGTTTACAATTAATTAATTATTGCTGTTTCCTGAAGATATCGACGATGGTATGAAGGAAACCGAAATACCTTTTGAAAGAGAATTTATAAGGGAAATACTGCATCTTTCCCGTCTCATGTGCACGCAGTGCCATTTCGATCTCTCGGGGCTGTACCTGCCTGTTTGCATTCATCATGTAGCTGTCCGTCCCCGGATACTCGTAGAAAAATCTGTAGTGAGCTCCATATGCATCGCCGAGGCCGAGGATATGCCCGAATTCGTGCGCCGCGACTCTCTTGAACCAGGACAGGCGTGAATAGTCATTAAGGTTGATCGTACCGGGATATTTCGGCGACCAGTTGAGCATTGCAGCCTCCGGGCAACCGGTCGTAAAAACGCCCCATCCCATGCGCCATACAGGGCTCGTGACAAAGGATGTCGCCGACAGATTCGTATGGCGTACTCTGAAGGATCTCTGTCCCTCGGGGATCACGGCGTGGGGATCATCCTTTCGTATAAGATCCACCAGGACGTTGACCGGCATCTTCGCCCCTTCGAAAAGATATGAGCCGCCCCAGTATTCCGTTATTCCGTCGACTACCGCGTCGGCGTAGGTATAGCTTTCCGGCAGGGCAGAGAGGAGCGTATCCCTCTGATCCGGATCGCGCTTAAAGGGGACCAGGAGGGCAGGGTCGAACTCCACGTATCCCGTGATCCTGATGATATCTTCGTCGATATCTATCCGGACAGGCACGGACAGCGGCTTCTTGTATCTTATATCGAATCTTGAACCGACAAACGGCTTATGCTTATAGAACATAAGCTCATTATACATATTTGAAGTGATATCTTCGAGCGGACAATTTAAAAGACACTGACGAGGGGTGTCAGTGTCTGAAAGGAGGGTGTTATGAAGTAAGGAACAATTACTTGGAACAACTATATGTTACCACCCGGACTGTTTACACAGCGGCTCAAAAAGGGCAAAATATAGGCAAAGAATGGGAGGAATTGAGGCATGATTCTTGAAGGACGATTATTTGTGGCTAACCGCCTTACCGAACTTAAGGAGGTGGAATATACCAATGATGATCTGGCCTTTTCCATGCAGCTTGAAAATGCCCTTGTACTTCTTTGCAAGGAGCTGGATATTCCGATCCCTTTGTGGCTCAAGAAGAATACGCATGAATTCGCGGCGTTCCATCAGACGCTCTTCTTCGCAGATCAGTTTAATGAAAAAGTGAAATTCGACAGATTTCAGATCAAGTGGACCAAGTGATCACTGACCTGTTACTCTGAATACGATCTCTCCGGGATAGACCATGTCGAGCTGCTCTCTGGCGACCTTCTCTACATAAGCGTCGTCATTGCCTCTGGCACCTTGTGCCAGGAGAGCCTCATTCTTCTCCGTAAGGGCATCCCTCTGAGCTATAAGCTGACGGTTCTCTTCCACCAGGCGGGCCTTTCGCTCACTGATGTCGACCCATCGCGTGTAGCAGAGCACACCTACAACGATAAAAGCTATGAAGATCACAGTCATAATAAGCGAACCGGGACCGTCTGTGTGCTTTTTCTTCTTCACGGGTGCTCTCCTTCCATCATGTCTTAGGTATATTTTACCTTTTATCTCTTGGCGTAAGCAATCATATCGGGACTTATTTAATCATACTGTAACAAATAAAAAGGATGACCTTATCAGTCATCCTCGAGTATCTCGTACATAGTCTGCGCGTCATCCTTTCGCACGGTATCCGAGAGCTTTAACACCCTGAAACTCACGTTTCCGTTACCGAATTGAATGGTGACGACGTCATCGACCTTGAGCCTTACGGAGGGCTTGGCCTCGCGCCCGTTGACGGTAACACGTCCGAGGGAACAGACGTCATTGGCGACCGTGCGGCGTTTTATTATCCTTGATACTTTAAGAAATTTATCTAATCTCATGAACTGATATCTACTCTTCCTTTCAGTGCGCTGGCTAGCGTAAGATCATCGGTAAATTCGATGTCAGATCCCATTGGCAGGCCGGATGCAAGACGCGTGACCTTGATCCCGGAAGCCGACAGGAGCCTTGATACGTATAGTGCCGTGGCATTTCCCTCGGCAGTCTGATTGGTCGCCATGATGATCTCCTTGATATCGGGCGATTTAGTGAGCCTGTCGAAAAGCTGGGACAGCGTGATATCATTCATATTCTTGCCTGATACCGGATCGAATACGCCGTGGAGCACGTGATAAAGTCCCTTATATCCATGCATCCTCTCGAAGGTCGAGACATCGCGGGGTGACTCGACGACGCATACCGTGGATCTGTCACGCTTGGGATCGGAGCAGATAGGGCAGGGGTCGCTGTCCGTGAAATTCTGGCAGACGGAGCATCTTACCGTGAGGCGGTGTGCCTCCTTGATGGCATCCGCAAGCTCATTTGCCTCATTTGCAGGCATGGACAAGATATGAAAAGCCAGCCTCTGGGCTGACTTTCCGCCTATGCCCGGAAGAGATCCGAGCTTTGATATCAGGTTCTGGACCGAAGGGGAGTAACGAGCCATATCAGAAAGGAAGCTTTACTCCGCCTGTGATCTTGTCGAGCTTTTCGGCAGATACCTTCTCGAGCTCCTCGCTGGCAGAATTATATGCTGCGATGATAAGGTCTGAGAGCATCTCGGGATCCTCGGGATCGATAACATCCTTGGAGATCTCAAGTCCGTAGATAAGGTGGTCGCCGCCGAGTGTGAGCTTTACCTGTCCGCCGCCTGCAGTACCGTCGATCTTAAGAAGCTTGAGCTCAGCCTGAGCAGCCTCGATCTCTCTTTGCATCTTCTGTGCCTGAGCCATGAGGTTGCCTACATTGCCGCCCATTCCCATACCGGGCATTCCTCTGAATCCTTTTGCCATTTTATCTTCCTCCGATAATTATTTGTTATTTAAGCGTCCTTATTATATCAGTTATATCAGTCGTCACCAAAATGTATTTCGGTATTGATGCCCGCCTGTGAGCTCCTGCTTATGAAGTCCTCAGCCTTGCTCATGGCAGGGGCGTCCTCGGGGGCTTCTGCGGCCGTAACGCTCCTTATTGCATTACGGTACTGCCTTTCGGTGCTTAAGAATACCTTCTCGATGCCGGGGATCGCCTTCCTGATATCGGAAGAGATCCTCTTGAACTTAGGCTCCTTCTTGATGGAGTCGATCATGGCCGCGTCAGAATCGGCAAATACTATAAATGCCAGATTATCATTGGTCCTGAAGCTTGCCTGTGACAGAAGCTGATAGAGTATGAAATCGCTGTCAGATGCTCTTGTTATGATCGTCTCCCAGATGGCATCCGTATCTGCGCCTTCTGCGGGTTC
>CACZPC010000193.1 GCA_902782985.1 Oscillospiraceae bacterium | reverse complement strand
TGTGCGCTCCCTGCTTTGCAGCTATCGGTGCCATCAAGCGTGAGATGAACAATGCCAAGTGGACTGCTTTCGCCATCACTTATCAGTGCGGATTTGCATATGTGATAGCCTTCCTCGTAACACATATCGGAAATCTCTTCGCCGGAAATGTCAATGTCGCAGGCATAATCATATCGATCATCCTCCTCGGAGTCATGATATACATGCTCTTCAGACCTTATAAGGAAGCTACCAAGCTCGAGACCAAGGTGAAGGTATGATCATATGATCGCGTTTATACGTGACAACATCGGTACGATCCTGTGTTCGGCGCTCCTGATCCTTATCCTGGTGCTCATCATACGCAGCATGATAAAGGATAAGAAAAAGGGAAAGTCGTCCTGCGGGTGCGGATGCGCGAACTGCGCCATGTCCGGACGCTGTCACGCGGCTAAAGCAAAACATTAACGACCTTCTGTTAAAGATAGTTCATTTGCCTGAAGGACTGCTTCGATATCGGAGCAGTCCTTTATCATCAGGAAGATCCGGGAGCAGATCGGATTAAACAATACACAAACTATTCTTAATGGTATCTTAAACATCTGATTGCTCCGATTTAATCTTTCCTCCGTAAGATATAGTCATAAAAGGCAATAAGGGGGCCGGAAAGATGAAAGGCATGATGATCGCAGGCGTAATAAAAAAGGTGATACTTTCGATAGTATCGCTATTCGGAAGCATATTCACAAGTGAGCTCATATTGAAAATCAGCACATTGATCTTAAGGATCGAAGATCTTGATATCACGCAGATGGGCATCAAGCTCGGACTGCTTACATGGCTCATATTCTTTGCCGCGACCATCGTGAGCTCGATGAAACTTAAGAGTTTTGCATATGATATCAGATAAGGATCAAAGGACGGATAAGGGTCCGGATCGCCCGTTCCTCGAGAGAGGAGCGGGTTTTTATTTCTTTTCGCCGAGCATATGTTAATTGTACGTTAATTTTGACAAATTATTTTGTAATGGGGTGAAATCGCGGTTTATAATGAGTAGGTAACGCACGGGAGGGCTCAATGTGGACCTGAAGAGCATCAGGAAACTGACATTAACGATCAATTCGATAATATTGCTCCTTGTATTCGGTCTGGCCGGATTCTTCTTTCTGTGCAAGGCCTCCTTTCTCATATGGTTCAGCATCCCTACCACGATCGTCTATCTTATCGGTTATGTACTGATCTTCAAGGATAGACTTGATATCTATGTCAGGCTGGTATACTTCTGGCTGACGCTCTATATGAGTGTATCGACTATCTGTCTGGGCTATAAATTCGGTTTTCATCTTTATTGTCTGTCGATGATCCCCATTATCTTCTATACGGAATATATGGCCGAAAAGCTCAACAGATCCAAGATCAATGCGATCGCGGTAAGCGGCATCATAGTGACATGTTATCTGATCTCTACGGGATATGCGGCATATATCGGTCCCATCTACGAGACCGAAAACGGCATTGCCGGATTGTTCTGGCTCTTTAATTCCGGTATCGTGCTCTTCTTCCTGATAGTTTATTCGATCATAATGCTCAGGATGGTCGGCAGCTACGAGAAGAAGCTTACCGATATCGCTCATACCGATCGTCTGACCGGACTTTATAACCGCCACTTCATGATGACTAAGCTCGAGGATTCCATTGCCGCCGGTGGTGAGATGTTCGTTGCCATGCTCGATATTGATAACTTTAAGAAGATAAATGATACATACGGACATAATGCCGGCGACTACGTGCTGGAGACTTTGTCGAAGATCATGAGAGCTTCTCTCGATGACAGTGAGATCTCCAGATGGGGCGGCGAGGAATTCCTGATCCTGTCGGACGGAAATGCCGAAGCTGACGGACTTCCGAAGATCGAGAGTCTGAGGAAAAGCATCGAAGAACACGAATTCAAGTTTGAAGATAAAGAGATAATCGTCACGATCACGGCAGGTCTTGCCGGATTCCATAAGGAACTCTCGGTCGATCAGTGGGTTAAGAAAGCCGATGACAGACTTTATTTCGGTAAGAATAACGGCAAGAACAGAGTCATCATAAAGACTGATGCCGAGTTGGCGAAATGATCACCTGTTCTTGTGTCTTTCCTTTTTGATCTCGTACATCTTGGTATCGGCACGCTGGATCAGGTCTATCATGGCATCTGAGCGGCTCGGGACTGTTGTGATAAAACCGATACTTGCCGAAAGCTTATAGGGCTTGCCGGACTTAAGGTTGATATCGCTGATCCTGTCCAGAAGATCCTTCTTGAACTTATCGCCGAAGTCGTCGCCCTTGCCGAATATGACGAATTCATCGCCGCCGAACCTGCCGCAGACATTTTTGTCGCCGCATGAAGCATCGATAGCCTCCGCTATGCTCTTGATGGCAAAGTCGCCCTCTTTGTGGCCATAGGTATCGTTAATCGTCTTAAGATCATCAAGATCCACGAAGCCGACGGTGATCGGCGACTTATCAGCGATACAGTCGCGATAGAGAGGCTCCGCATTCTGCACGAATCCGTTGCGGTTATAGATCTTGCACAGCGGATCGAGGAAATTGAACTTGGATACATGCTCGATGGCATAACTGATATTCATTGTCATTGTATGACAGAGCAGACTGTATATCGGGAAATCCGAGTTGGTCATGACGATATAACCGAGGCACCTGCCGCCGAAGTTAAGAGGGAGGAAGTAGTTGATATTGCCTCCCGTGGTAAGGGGTTCGGGCATGAGCTGACGGCTGGGGAAGTTCGCCATATATTTAACATTCTCATTGTCCCAGATAAGGGGCGCCGTCATGAATTCCGAGTAGTATGCCTCATCGTCAAATGACAGCGAGTGATATGTATCCTCCCAGTCGCTTATAAGGCAGAGAGAGAATTTCTCGCAGTCGAGCATCTTGAGCATCTGGATCATGGCAAGCACGCATTCCTCCAGACTGCTGGCGGACGAAAGGCCGGCGATGAGCCTGTTAAGCATATGAACGCTGGTATATGTCCGTTCGATCCTCTCATATGTATTCATCTTGAATTCGATGATATCCGGGGACTCCTCCTGCTTACAGCCGCAGCTCTCCGTAAATACCGGCTCGGCATCGAGCAGCGTGTGGTGAGGTCTCTCTTCCCCGTTTATAAGATCCAGCAGAAGGGAGCAGGCCTGAAAACCGGAATGATAGAGCGGTCTTCTCACTGTGGTAAGGACAGGTGAAGAATTACGCGCGTTGAATGTGTGGTCAAAACCCGTGATGATCACATCATCGGGGATCTTATATCCCATGCGCTGAAGCTTGCTCATGAGGGATAATGCCATACTGTCATTGGCACAGACGAAAGCATCAGGCAGCTCCAGTCCGGAATTTATAAAGTCGTCTGCGGCCCTGATGCCGTCATAGCTCTTAAAGCCGCCGTAGAAGATCCTGTTCTCATCAAGATCGATTCCGTTCTCGCTCAGGACGTCCTTAAATGCGTTAAACCTGTCGAGCGCCTCGGGATTGGTCAAAGGGCCGGATACAAAATTAAATACTCTGACGTCATGCACCTTGATCAGATGTTCTACGAGTCTTCTCATTACCGAGTAATTATCGATGCTTATGTCGTAGAACTCTTCGTGATCCCTGTTCTCGAAGATGATCGTCGGGATGTTCGCGGCCTTCACTTTATTAATGATGCTTTCACGAAGTTCCGGATTCGCGAAAGTGTTCGTGATAAGGATGGCTCCGTCAAATTTTGAGAATTCCGGGAGGTTATAGATACTGAGTTCACCTATATCGCTTCCATTCGTGCCGGCAATATTGCCATAGGCTGCGAAGTACGAAACGTTCAGGAAATTATCCTTAGCGAACTTATTTATGCCGCGGATAATATGATAAGGATATTCCTCATCCATTCCTGAAACAATGGCTGCAATATTCCTGATGATCATTGCCGGGTCCTCCCGAGATTAGTAATTTTATTATACCTTGCGAAAGGAGCCGATAATGAGAACAATCCGTTAACAGTGGCGTCCTTCGCTCGCATCTTCGCCGCGGTCCTCGGTTCTCCGAACCTGCGGAAGACGGCTCAGATGCTTCGCTTCAGGGAGGGCGACGAGTA
>CACZPC010000192.1 GCA_902782985.1 Oscillospiraceae bacterium | reverse complement strand
CTGTCCGTCGCCCTTCTTAGCTCCAAGTCTCTTGGATTCTGAGTCACGGCCGTTCTTGGTCGAACCCATACCTTTCTTATGAGCGAAGAGCTGTAAATTAAGATTAAGCATTTTACACCTCCGTAAAGTCTTCTGTAATGTTGATGTACTTCATACCGTCTGCATTGACCGATGTGGCAAGTGAAACAAATCCCGTATAGATGGTCTCTGCTACGACTGCCGCACGCTCGTCTGCCGTATTATCGGTAAAGGTCCCGTAAGGTACGATTATCTCGGCACTTACTTCGCCGTCACCATTGTCTTCTCTGATCTTGGAGATACTCTGTGCATCCTTACCGCATATCCTCTCAAGCGAATTGGCAAGAGTGTATATAAGTGTAGATGCTCCGGCACAGATGATATCACTGCCTTCTTCGGCATATCCCGCATGTCCGCTCATGAACACGCCGGTGATCCTCCTTGTGCGATCTCTTACGATCTTAACGGTTATCACGCGTTTACTGCTGTGATACGTACACGTGTATAAGGCTGTCTGTGGCCGTTCTTTCTGCGATAGCCCTTCTTAGCCTTGTACTTCAGAACAACGATCTTCTTGTTCTTGCCCTGCTTAACGATCTCACCTGTTACAGTAGCCTTAAGATCAGCTCCTGCCTTGATGCCGTTATCGTCAGCTACTGCAAGTACTTCGTCGAAAGTGATAGACTGACCTGCCTCACCCTCGAGCTTCTCTACGAAGATCTCGTCGCCGGCAGCAACCTTGTACTGCTTACCGCCTGTCTTAATAACTGCGTACATACTGTGTCCTCCTGTTCTTCCAGTCTCGCTGCTCTACCCTAGGCAGTGTATCTTCCATGGCGAAAAGCCTGAAAAATCGCACATTTAAGAGCCCGGCGCATGCGGTCACCGCAATATACTATCATCATTGCACTTTGGTGTCAATCTAAATATCAAAGTACCAGGAGCACCATTACCGCAAAGGTAAAGGCATGAAGGATCGACGGGATAAACGAACGATCCGAATGTCTCCTGAGAGGTATCAGGCAGAGGAACGGAACGAGCGTTGCCAGTATGCCTTCAAGACCTGAATACATAACAAGATCCTGGGACGTTACAAGTCCGAATAGAAATGCAAATATCGAAGGGATCATCATGAGAAGGAATATCACTCGATTACCGTAGTACGAACATCCGCCCTGTCCGAGGCTCCTTGATCTGCGATCCGCATACAGAAGTCCGCTCGACAGGATAAGATCGACTGCGAATGCGACAGCGGCTATAGCAGCTTCGGGATATGCAACATGCACCTTCATATCACCGACGATCGCCGATGCCAGCAATACAAAGAGACCGATCAGAACACACATGACCACAGGTCTTCTGAGCTTACCGTTCTTGTGCTTGAACTTATCCTCACGGCTTAAGATGAACTTCAGCCTCGAACATGTAAGTACGAGCATAAATACTATAGGAAGTACTACAAGTATATAAGGTATAAGGAATCTTAACCTATGAATAAACGACATCGCTATGGTCCCTACTACAAAAGCAAGAGTGACACCGCCGATAATTCCGACCGCGGTCTTCTCCTGCAGAGGTACCCTCTCCTGCTTGATATCCGATACTACGACAGGAAGCGGAGCAAGATAGATACAAAGACCCGCTACAGCACCGAAGAAGGAAAGGACAAATAATGCAAACCAGATATTGATCCCTGCAAAAGAAGGATCCTTTATGGCATAGTTATGATATGTCACGCCGATATATCCTGCGAGCTCGTTCTGGAACATCGGCGAAAAAAGATAATGACCGGCATCCTTTATATCGAAGCAGGACATCGAAAGATATCTGTTCTGGGATACGTTGACAAAAGCCTCTGAGGCAAACAATCCCCCTCTTGTTATGGGGATCCCGTAAACAGTATCGACACCGGAGATCCTCTCGAAGATTATCCTGGCATCCTTAAGATCCTCGACCTTATCGGCGTTATCTTTACCCGCAAAGATCGCAATATCTTTATAAGGTGACTGAGAATCGAATCCGTCGATCTGCCCGTTGGCAGGAAGCTTGGGACATATGAGGATAAATCCGGCTACATTCTCCTGATCCCTGTAACGAACCATATAATCGAAAGCATTATCGCCTACGCCCGCTACGATATAGACCTTATCGGGATCGAGCTCGGTCTGCTCATCTGCTACGAGCATATCGAAGCCCGCTCTGTGGAGAGTATTCATCATTGAAATACGGGGGAAGTTGCCTTCACAGCCCATGAATACGACTACGGGATTACGCTTATTGGCGCCCGTAAAAGGCACGAGATAAAGGATCAGCATTATGATGACCGATATGACGGCGACCGCCATACCGATAAAAGACATCATTCCGGGATCAGTCTTCTCTACCGACCTTGTGCCTGTCCTTCCGGTCTGTGAACTGCTCTTCATGATTCACCGCCCTTGGGGCAGAGTTCATCACCTAAGTGCCTTATGTCCTCGGGGCCTAAAATAAGGATGATATCACCGGGATTTATCAGCTCGTCGATCCTCTTCTTGAGGTCTTCCTTATCAGCAAAGAATTCGGAATCTCCTCCGCGCCTGTTGATCTCATCTGAGATATCCTTACTTGATATCTCACCGGTATTTATCTCTCTGTCGGAGAAGATCTCGGAGAATAATACCTTCTTACAGGGGAGCAGCGAAGTTACATAATCCTCAAAGAGCATCTTGGTCCTGTTGAACGTAAGAGGCTGAAATACCACAAGGATGTCATTATGAGGCATATGCTCGGCAGCATCTATGGTAACTCTTGCTGCCGTGGGATGGTGAGCATAGTCAACAACTACATCACATCCCTTATACTTACCTTTGATCGTATATCTTCCGTCAGCACCGCCGAACTCATTTAATGCCTTAATGATCGACTCGGGATCTGCGCCGTTTAAATAAGCACATGCCGCCGCGATAAGACTGTTGGCGATATTGTGATTACCGGGAACACGAAGCTTCGCTCTTCCGAGCATTTCGCCCTTAAAACATATATCGAAATGAGGATGTCCCTCAACAAATTCAATATTCTTTGCAGTAAAGTCCGCATCGGATCCGTCAGCGGCACACGTGATCACGGATGGCATCTTTCTGCCCTGATCAGCATGTCTCTTCTCGGCGACCTTCAGCGACTTTTTGATATTCGCATCACTTCCGGTGACTACGATATAGCCGTTATCGTCCACCTTGTCAGTGAACTCCGCGAAGACCTCGATAACATCCTCGATAGTGGGATAGCAGTCAACATGATCGTGATCGATATTGGTAATAGCCGCTGTCGTGGATCGGAACTGAAGGAACGATCTTTTGAACTCACAGGCCTCGGATACAAGGAGATCCTTATTACCGCCGAGTCTCACCGTACTTCCTCCGAATGCATCGAACTCAGCTCCTAAGTGGACCGTAGGATCCTTGCCGGCCTCGATGAGCATCAGGGATGTCATTGAAGTAGTCGTGGTCTTACCGTGTGTGCCCGAGATATTGATGACATTCGTGTAGCTTTCGGTAAGAAGTCCGAGGAATTCGGATCTGTCATAGATCCTGATCCCTTCTTCCGTCGCCTTAAAGACTTCAGGATTATGCGGCAGGATAGCCGCAGTCTTGACTATATAATCAGGCTTGAAACTATCGATATTATCCGCGATCTGGGAATTAAAGATCGTGATCCCGTGATCCGCGAGCATCTCGGTCCTCTCCGAAGGATTCATATCCGAGCCGCCTACCGTAAATCCGTAGCCCTTGGCAAGAAGCGCAAGTCCGCTCATGGATATACCGCCGATACCGATAAAATATATACGAGCACCTGTCTTGAGTGCATTTAATCCGCTGTCAGTCATGTTAATTCACCTCACAGCTAAAGATTATACTATACTTTTTCTGTTTCTTTTACCGCAGTACCCTTCTGTGCATAAAGAAGCTTTAAGACGATGGGAGTTACGATGGAACTGACGATTATAAGAAGGATAACGGAAGTGAAATAAGCTCCGTCGAGCATACCGACGGTAAGACCTCTCTGAGCCACGATAAGTGCTACTTCTCCTCTGGTCATCATGCCGGCACCGATCTTCCACTTATCTCTGCCCTTAAAACCGCAGAGCCTCGACATTGCAGAGCAGCCGACGATCTTGGCTCCCATTCCTACGATAACAAAGCAAAGCGAGAAGAGAAGGATCGTGGCATTTATCGACTTGATATCGGTCTGAAGGCCGATAGAAGCGAAGAATACGGGACCGAATATCATGTAGGAATTGATATCCATCTTACGCGAGATGTAGTCGGAATCCTTGAGGGAACTTAAGATGACACCCGCTATATATGCACCTGTGATATCGGCAACACCGAAATACTTCTCGGCAATATAGGAAAGAGCAAAGCAGAGCGCAAGACCTATAATAGGGATACGCCTTGTATGAGGATGTCTCTTATCATATTTCTTGAATAAACGATATACGATATAGCCGAATGCCAGTGATGCGACAAAGAATGCTCCGGTAAGAAGGAGAGTCTTCCCGAAGTTGGCTGAAGGATCCTTAAAGCCGATAACGATCGTAAGCACGAGGATACCGATGACATCATCGATGATCGCCGCACTCATTATAGTTGTACCGACCGTATCGGAAAGCTTGCCCAGCTCTCTTAAAGTCTGGACCGTGATACTTACCGAAGTTGCCGTAAGTATCATACCTATAAATACACCCTTAAAGAACTCTTCGGATCCCCAGGGAGCAACTCCGTAGAAAGCAAAATAAAGAAACGCGCCGCAGATAAGCGGAGTGAATACACCTGCGCAGGCGATCAGGAAGGCCTTGACACCTGTCTTTCGAAGCTCTGAGATACGGGTCTCGATGCCGGCCGTAAACATGAGGAGCATGACACCGATCTCGGCCATCTGTCCGAGAAAATCGGAATAACCTACAAGGCCTAATACGGACGGTCCTATAAGAAGACCTGCCACGATCTCACCTGCTACCTGCGGTGCTTTTATCTTTCTGGCACCGAGGCCGAACAGCTTGGCTACTATTATGATTATCGCCAGCGACTTAAATACTTCGTACTTCTCCATATTACGTTGTGAACTCCCCCACTGTTGCTTCGGTCTGAGCTATGAGATCCTCGGCCTTAAGCCTCAGCTGCAATCCGCGCTGACCGCCGCTGACACACACTTCATCGACAAGCAGGATCATCTCGTCGATAAATGTCTTGAACTTTTTCTTCATTCCGAAAGGAGAACATCCGCCTCTGATATATCCTGTAAGAGGAAGCAGTTCCTTAACGTGGATCATCTCCACTCTCTTCTCCCCCGCAAGGCGAGCCGCTTTCTTAAGATCGATCTCATCGTCTACGGAAAGGCAGAATACATAATGCTCACCGCTCTCGCCCTTGGCGACCAGCGTCTTGAAGACTTCCTCATAAGGAAGCGAAAAGAATTCGGCAACGTGATGACCGTCAAGATCGTTCTCGTCATACTCATATTCCATAGCCTTGTAATCAACGCCGGCCTTATCGAGCATCCTCATCGCATTTGTCTTCTTTATGCCTGCCATAGACTTTCTCCTTTTCTTT
>CACZPC010000191.1 GCA_902782985.1 Oscillospiraceae bacterium | reverse complement strand
TGGCAGACAGGCGAACTCGGTAAGGTCGATGCAGGCGGCGGCGGAACGATCTCCGCTTATATGGCTAAGCACGGTATGAACGTTATCGATGCCGGCGTACCCGTCTGGTCGATGCATGCACCGTATGAGGTTATCTCAAAGATCGATCTTTACTATACTTATCTCGCATATAAGGCTTTTATCGAGAATATCTGATGAACAGGATCGGACATAAGACCCGCGAGAAAAAGACTTCAATAAAGAACAGCGTAGGACGGATCCTTTTGGCCGTCCTTCTGCTGCTTATACAGTTTATTTGGGTCTGGGTCCTGATCACTAATCTCTCAGCTCAATATCCGATCATCAATATCGTTATCAGCGCTTTTGCGGTCATCCTTGTCATCGCCATCAATGAGAATGAGAAGATCATGTCTTTAAAGGCTCCGACGATGATACTTATCATGATGGCACCGGTCATCGGAGTCCTGTTTTTCCTGCTTTCCGAAGCGATGTCGAATACTTTGATGATGAGAAAGAGATTCGAGAACTCAAGGCTTCTTACCGAGAGGTTTATAAGAGCAGATAAGAGCATCATTTCAAAAGTCACTTTAAAGGATCAGAGCATGGCAGGAGATCTTCGATATATTCAGGATCACTGCGGCTTCCCGCTTTACCTGGATAACGATATTACTTATTTTTCAGATACGACCAAGGCGCTAAAGTCTCAGATCGAAGAAATCAGGAAAGCCCGGGAATTCATCTTCATGGAATATCATGCCATCGAGGATAAGGAATCTTTTGAGGGGATGAAAGAAGCTTTATTCGAGAGAGCCGAGGCCGGAGTAGACGTGAGGATCCTCTATGATGATCTGGGAAGCTTTGTATTCATAAATTATGACTTCATAAAGAGGATGGAATCTCATGGTATAAAATGTATGGCCTTTAATCCCATAATGCCGTTCTTTAATCTGTTCATCAATAACAGGGACCACAGAAAGATCACGGTCATAGACGGCAAGGTCGGATTTACCGGCGGATATAATATCGCCAATGAGTACTTTAATATTACTCATCCGTATGGCGAATGGAAGGATGCCGGTATCATGATAAGAGGCGGTGCAGTCAGATCTCTTACGGTCATGTTCCTCGAGATGTGGAACTCCGTCAGGAAGAACAGAAATGATGAAGACCTTGAGAAGTTCTTTGTCTATGACGGTTCGGATGTAAGTTCGGGCGGTATCGTAGCACCTTATGCCGATACCCCGCTGGATGATGAGCCCGTAGGAGAAAATGTCTACATCAATGCCATTAATACCGCTACTTCATATGTGTGGTTCATAACTCCTTATCTGATCATCTCCGACGAGCTCAAGCGTGCATTGCAGATAGCGGCCAAGAGAGGGATCGACGTAAGGATAGTTACCCCCGGAATACCTGACAAGAAGATCATCTATCAGGCAACAAGATCATATTATGCCGAGCTTATCTCTTCGGGAGTTAAGATATATGAATTTACTCCGGGATTTTGTCATGCCAAGCTTTGCTTAGCTGATGACAGGCTCGCCGTGGTAGGTACGATAAATATGGATTTCAGAAGTTTTTATCATCATTTCGAAAATGCCGTATTATTATATGACGTACCTGCTATCGCTGACATAAAAAGTGATTTCGAAGATACCATGAAGAGGTCTTCCGATGTCACTTCAAGATATAATGTAAGACAGAAGGGAATTATCAGAGTGGTCCAGTCGCTTTTGAGGCTCGTGGCACCGCTTTTCTGATCAAGGAGGGTATATGAGGACAAGATATTTTAATGCGAAGATCTTTACCGGAGAGGACAGGGAGATCCGCGAGGGTGAGCTTTGGGTCAGGGATGACAAGATCGAGGATGTTGTCTTTGACGGCAGAAAGTCCGCGGAGAATTTCGATAAGGAAGTTGATTGTGACGGTAATCTCCTGATGCCTTCTCTTAAGGATGCGCATACTCATACTGCTATGACTTTCGCCAGATCACTGGCAGATGAATATGAGCTTAATGACTGGCTCTTTAAGGCTATATTCCCGAGGGAAGCCAAGCTTACGGCTGAACATGTATATTGGTTTACGCTTCTGGGATTTGCCGAGAATATAATGAGCGGTACGACCGCCTGCTTTGATATGTATATGTTCCCGGAGGCAGTTGCTAAGGCTGCGGTGGATATCGGTATCAGAAACGTATTCTGCGGTTCTCCAAATGACTTCGGCGGTATGGATCTTATCGAGGAGAGATATCTGAAGTTCAATGAATATGATCCGCTCGTTTCATATAAGATGGGATTTCATGCCGAATATACTACTAATCAGGACAATCTTAAGATAATCAGTGATCTTGCCCATAAGTATAATGCTCCCGTATATACACATATTTCCGAGACAAAGTCCGAGGTAGACGGTTGTATCGAAAGATATGGTAAGACTCCCGCAGTCCTTCTCGACGAGATGGGTATCTTTGATTTCGGCGGAGGCGGCTTTCATTGTGTCCACTTCTCTGATGAGGATATTGAAGTCTTCAAGAAGAGAGGACTTTATACGGTATTTAATGCCTGCTCCAACTTAAAGCTCAGCAGCGGTATCGCACCTGTCCGAAAGTATATCGATGCAGGTCTTAAGATAGCCATCGGTACGGACGGAGCCGGAAGTAATAATTCCCTTGATATGTTCCGCGAGATGTATCTTGATGCCGTATTATCGAATGTCAGGGAAGATAAGGACGGTATAATCGATCCTTATCATATCCTCAAGGCCGGTATCAGCGGCGGTGCATACTGCATGGAGCTTAATGATTCCGATGTACTTGCAGCAGGCAAGAATGCAGACTTTATCCTCTTTGATATGAAGCATCCCAACATGAATCCGGTAAATAATCTCCTGAGTAATATCGTATATTCAGGTTCGCCCGTAAATGTACTGATGACCGTATGTGCAGGTAAGATGCTCTATGATCACGGCAAGCTCCTGACAGTGGATATCGATGAGATAAACCGTCAGTGCAGCCGTCTTGTGGGGGATCTTGTCTGATGTTAAAGGGCGTATTGAAATACGTTAAGGGTTATTCTGTCCAGAGCATATTAAGTCCGCTCTTTAAGCTCCTTGAGGCTGTATTCGAGCTTATCGTGCCTCTGGTCATCAAAGATATCATCGATAAGGGTATTAGGGGTAATGATCCGGCAGTTATAAGGAATAATATCATCCTGCTTGTCATCTTTGCCGCCGTCGGGATCGTATGCGCCATTTGTGCACAGTATTTTGCCGCATCGGCTGCCGCAGGTATATCTTCGGATGTAAGACGTGATCTTTTCCGTAAGATCATGCATCTGTCGGTATCTGATTATGAGCGCATCGGTTCGTCTAATATCGTTACGGGACTTACGTCAGACGTTAATCAGATACAAAGCGGTATAAATCTTACATTGAGACTTCTTTTAAGATCTCCTTTTATTGTATTCGGCGCTGTAATAATGGCATTTACCGTAAGTGTCAGGATGGCGCTTATATTTGTTGTCGTAGTGACGGTCCTCGGTGTATTCGTAGCATTTAATATGCGAAAGGCTATCCCGGCTTATAAAGAGACACGACGCGGCCTGGATGCTCTTGTCGATGCTACCGGCAATGGTCTTGCGGGAGTGAAGGTAATAAGAGGTTTCAACAGATCCTCCGATGATCTTAAGGGCTTTAAGGAGAAGAGCTCCGCTTTAAATCTTCTGCAGAAGAAAGCTGCAGGTATCTCTGCATTTCTTAATCCGGTGACTTTTCTGATCATCAATCTTTCCGTTTGCTTTCTTATAGCACGCGGTGCCGTCAATGTCGAGGCGGGGAATCTTACTCAGGGACAGGTCGTTGCACTTTATACATATATGACGATGATAATCGTCGAGCTTATCAAGCTTGCTAATCTTATCGTTACTGTCAGCCGTGCGGTAGCATGCACCGTGAGAGTCAGGGATCTGCTTAAGTATGTGGATGAGTCCATATCGGATGCAGTGGAAGTCAAAGAACCCCATGCTGCTCATTCATTGGAATTTAAGGGAGTGTCATTCAGTTATCCCGATTCGTCAGAGGAGACGCTTTCCGATATCTCATTTAAGGTAGAGAAGGGCGAACGTATCGGAGTGATCGGTATGACCGGGTCGGGCAAGTCAACCGTAGCACAGCTTGCATCGGGACTTTATTCTCCCGATACCGGAGAGATCCTTCTTGACGGTTGTTCCGTGGAGAAGATCTCCAGGAGCAGCCTGTATAAAGCCATGTCTTTATGTGTTCAGAAGGCAAGAATGTTTACAGGCTCTATCAGTTATAATATCTCACTCGGCCGTGAGGATATTACTCAGGACAGGATCGACAGGGCAATTATCGATTCGTGTACTGACGATGTTATCGCACATAAGGAAGAGGGTAAGGAATTCGAGGTAAAGGCTAACGGTGCCGGTCTGTCCGGCGGCCAGAAGCAGAGGATCGGTATTGCCAGAGCACTTGCCGGTACCCCGGGACTTCTTATATTCGATGATTCTACTTCGGCTCTTGATGCCGCTACTGAGAGAAGACTTCTTAAGAATCTGTCTTCTCTTGAGAATTCTCCGACGATGATATTCGTATCTCAGAAGATCAAGACGGTCATGGATCTTGATAAGATCCTTCTTATCGAAGACGGGCGTATCTCGGCATATGCTCCTCATAAGGAACTTCTGAAGATATCCGATACATACAGGAAGCTCTGTGCTCTCCAGAATGAGGAGGGTGTATGATGAGAAGATTCGATTCAGGGCTCATAAAGCGTTTTGTTACATTCCTCAAGGGCAGCAGGAGTAAGATGATCATCTCTATCATCACGGCTGTACTGTCGTCCGGAATAGGTATACTGTTGCCTTTCCTGTTCGGTCATGCCATCGACTGTATCAATGACGGAAATATCGATTATGCGAATCTCGGAAGATATATCATCATTATGATCTGTCTTATCGTGCTATCTTCTCTATTCCAGCTTTTCATGAATAAGACGAATAATAAGATCGCTTACGATGTTACCGAAAGGATAAGAAATGAAGCATACGGCAAGGTAAGAAAACTTCCGATATCCTATATAGACAATACTTCGGCAGGAAGCATTCAGAGCATGGTCATAAGTGATTGTGAGACCATCGGTGACGGTCTTATCATGTTCATGAATCAGTTCTTTTCGGGTATAACGGCTATCATTTTTACTTTGTCGATAATGCTCATGTCCGACTGGAAGATAGCACTCTTTGTGCTCATATTTACGCCCGTATCATTCCTTGTTTCCTACTTTATCGCCTCAAGGACTTTCTCTTCATTTAAGGCACAGTCCGAGATCAGGTCACGTCAGACATCATTTATCTCCGAGGGCACGGGCAACTTCAGGATCATTCATCTGTTTAATATCAACGAAATGATCTGCGGCGAGTTTGACGATATCAATGAGGATTACAAAAACACATCCCGCAGGGCTACATTCCTGTCGTCGATCACGAATCCTTCTACCAGATTCGTCAATGCTCTTATATACGCGGGTGTTGCTTTTATCGGTGCAGGACATGTAACCGGCGGTATCATTACAGTCGGCCTTCTTACATCTATGCTCGCATATTCAAAGCAGTTTATGCAGCCTTTTAATGAATTATCTTCTGTTTATACAGAACTGTCGGATTCTATGGCCTGCATGTCAAGGATCTTCTCCTATCTTGATGAAGCTGAACTGGATGATGATCTTTCAGCCGATCAGTCTGAAGATGATACGACATGGGACAGGGAGGGAGACTTTGAGATAGAGTTCAGGAATGTATCATTCTCATATGTTAAGGATCAGCCTGTCATAAAGAATGTCTCATTCAAGATCGAGGCAGGTTCATCCTGTGCGATCGTAGGTCCTACAGGCTGCGGTAAGACGACTCTTATCAATCTTCTTCTGAGGTTCTATGAGCCTGATTCCGGAGAGATATTTGTTAACGGCAAGCCGATCTCGCAGGTTCCAAGGAACACGCTTCGACGATATCTGGGTGTCGTTACTCAGGATACATGGTTCAGAAATGCCGAGATAATCGAGAATATCAAGTTCGGCATTCCTCTTTTAAGTGACGAGGAAGCTATTCGCACAGCAAGGATTTCCGGTGCGGATTCATTTATCAGAAAGCTTCCGGGCAAATACCATGAGAAGTTAGTCTCATCAAGAGATGATATTTCCGAAGGTCAGAGACAGCTCCTCAGTATTACTAGAGCCATGGCAGCGGATCCCTGTATCTTGATACTCGATGAGGCGACATCTTCAGTCGATATCCTTACCGAGGTAAAGATACAGAAAGCCGTTAAGGATCTGCTTAAGGGCAGGACCAGTCTTATAATCGCGCACAGGCTCTCTACTATCGTGGATGCAGACATGATAGTAGTTATGGAAGACGGGCGCGTAAGCGAGACGGGTAAGCATGAAGACATGATAAACAGCGGCGGCTTTTACAGTAAGCTTTATAAGTCGTATACTGAATAAGATAATCAGCGGAGGAAACAGAAAAGAAAATGGATTATATAAAGCTCATCAGGTTTAAGGACTATGCGAAAGGAAAGAAGGCCGCCGTTATCGGCGTCGGCATTTCGAACAGACCGCTAATCAAGTGGCTAAATGCCATCGGTATGGAGATAGTTGCCTGCGACAGATTAGAGGAGAACGATCCTGCGATCAAGGCTGTCAAGGAAGAATTCAAGTCCGAGAATATACGTGTCAGATGGTCGCTCGGAGAGAATTATCTCGAGCCTTTGCATAATGAGAAGTTCAGCTTTGTATTTAAGACACCCAAGATGAGAGTTGAGACTCCCGAGCTGCAGGAAGCTGTAAGCAAAGGTGCAGTACTTACATCGGAGATGGAGCTCTTTATCGATCTTTGTCCTGCCACAGTATTCGGTATAACGGGATCCGACGGTAAGACTACGACCACGACTCTCGTATCCGAGATGCTCAAGAAAGCCGGATATAAGGTATGGCTCGGCGGAAATATCGGTACGCCGCTGCTCGACAAGGTAGACGAGATGACAGAGGAGGATATGGTAGTTCTTGAACTTTCATCCTTCCAGCTTCTTAATATGAAGCAGAGTGTTGATGTAGCTATAGTTACGAATGTTACTCCCAATCATCTTGATTTCCATAAGGACTATGATGAATATATCTCATCAAAGACCAATATATTCAGATATCAGTCTGCTACTGGCAAGGTCGTCCTTAACGGCAAATGTGATATTACTTATGACATGCGTAAGATCGCAGGTGGAAGGATCTCTTATTTTGCTCTCGACAGAGATAATACCGTAAGAGCGGGGGAAGATGCCATAAATCACAGGATATATACTGCAGACGGCAGGATCGTATACGAGAAGGACGGCGATATCACTGATATCATGGCTGAAGATGATATCTTTATTCCCGGTAAGCATAATGTGGAGAATTTCCTTGCTGCTATCGGTGCAGTACACGGATTTGTATCAGTCGATGATATCGTATCAGTTGCCAAGGAGTTTAAGGGAGTGGCTCACAGGATCGAGTTTATCCGTGAGATAGACGGCGTGAAATATTATAATTCGTCCATCGATACTTCCCCCAACAGGACTATCAATACTATGAATGCTCTTGCCGGACGTAATATGCACGGTGTACTTATCGCAGGCGGTGCCGATAAGAAGTGTAATTATGAGGGCCTTGGGGATGCCATCTTAAGCGTAAGTGACAGGATCATCCTTTACGGATCCAATGCAGATCTTGTAGAAGACATCATAAAGAAAGAAGCAGCAGGCAGAAAATATCAGCTCATAAAGCTCCCGTCCCGTGACGGTGATGTATATGAATTTGAAGAGACAAGACAGGCAGTTCTCGATTCATACAAAGATGCCCTTAATAAGGCTCGCGAACTCGCGCATGAAGGTGATATCGTAATCATGTCGCCCGTAGGTACTTCTTATGACCATTTCAGGCATTTCGAGCACAGGGGCGATATGTTTAAGGAGCTTGTAAACAAACTTTAATATAGATAACTTGATTTATATATAAAATATATATTGAAGAATATATATTTTTAGGAGTGCGACTATATGGATAACAGATCGGTCAATCGGTCCGAGACGCTCAATAAGATCGTCAGGGCTGTGATTTTAATCGTTGTCTCACTTCTGCTGTCGATATTATCGGTTTCTTTTGCCGTGCATCATATGCGTCTTAAGTTCGAGGAAGAATTTAAGAATGTTTCCGATAAGAAGATCCAGCAGACATGCGACATCGTTAAGCTTATGATCAACGGAGATGAGATAATCGCTGATCCTGTAGCCGCAGCTGAGAAGTATGATCAGGTATTGTCTCTTGCTCTTGCAGATACTTCCACTCAGAGTCATACGACCGAGAGCTATGCTCTTTTCCTCTATTCTGACGGTAAGCTTACTCTCCTTACGCCTCCCGATGCAGGAGATGCAGAGGATTTTCAGGTGGCAAAGCATGAGATCTCAGATTGGCTTTCTGCAGATAACTCCACTGCTATATTAAGTGATAAGACATCCGAGAGCGTACTTGTTCCGATCGCAGACAGTACAGGACGCTGCGTCGGTGTTTTTGAATATAAATGCGATTTTAAAAAGCTTGATACATTAGGTGCAAAGACTGAGAAGAGGATACTTATATCCGTTATCATTTCAGTTGCCGCGGGTATCGTCCTGTTCGGTATTCAGTCTCTGATCCCCAAGTTTATCCGCAGATCAGGTAAAGGGGGACAGACTTTATGAGCAGGATCTCAGAGATAAAGAAACTTCGTGAGAGAAGGACTATAGCAGCTACGATCGGTTATTGTTTTGTGATCGTGCTTATCGTACTTGCGGTCATGTCAAATCAGCTGACCGATACTTATACCGTAGTGCTTGAGAGTGAACGTGCCGAGACAATGGAGTCACTCGCGGTAGTTACTTCAACGGCACTCGGGCATACTACTATAGTCGAAGGTATGTCTTTCCCTCTTGAAATTCCCGAGTATGCCAAGGGTAAGCCCTATATCTATGATATTTATACTAAGGCCGGTAACTCATTTATGAGACTTTATACATCTTCAGGTGCTGATGTTACAGAGCCTTATTACCTTTCCGGCGTTGGTGATGAATATAATAACTGCTTTGAACTTCAGGAGGAAGCTTTTACCAAAAGGACTGAAGATGATAAGCAGTATGTATGTGCCATTGCTCCTATCATCTCATCCGAGAATACGGTAGCCGGTATCCTTGAAGTAAGGATGCCTTATGAAGATTATTCATCTACGGTCAATGGTATGTCTTTAAGCTGGACTATGACTATCTTTGCTATTGCAGTAGCCATGGCCATCATAATATTCGAACTTAATCTTTTCGTTTCTACGCTTTCGCGAGGCATGATCGGTAATGTTCCCGTACTTATCATGTATGGAGATTCTGCAGTAAGGTTCCTTTCTTTCTTTGCGGCGCTGGGTTCAATCATGACTCCTATCGCTCTTTCGGAATTCATTAAGAAGGAATTTATCGAATATGAGGATTATGTTGCACAGATCCTTATTGCAGTAGGACTAATACTCTATGCTTTCGGATTCTTCGGCTTTGCCGGCATCCGTAAGCAGCTTAAGTTCAAGCTTACTGCAAGAGTAGCTCTTATAGTATCGACTGCTGTCGGTTATATACTCAGCCTTGTGGCAGGTATTACCGGAAATGCCATTGTAATGCTGATCCTTATCCTTCCTGTATCTTTCTGCTACGGTATGGTTTTTGATTCACTTCGTGATTACAGGATCAATGCCGGTAAGCTCGGATATGACAAATTCGATGACAGGACAGTACATAATATCCAGAGTACATCTTATTTCCTCGGCGTATGTGTAGGTGCCGTAATCTCCGGCATCTGCTTTGAGAGATTCGGTATCATGATAGTTAATATCATCTGCGGTGCTGCTTTGATACTTACTGCCCTCGGTATGATATTCTTCATGAAGGATAATAATCCGGTCAAGGAATCCTATCTCCCGCTTAATAAGTGGCTCGAGCTTATATCCAACAAATATACCGGCAGATTCCTTACATCGACATTCTTTGTAATGGGTACGCTTGTATCATTCCTTCTCGGATTTATTCCAAATTATCTGCCTACAGTAGGCATATCTCTTGCGACGACATCATTCTATTATCTGATCACGGCTTTCAGCTCATGTTTTGTAGCTCTGATAATCAAGAACAGATATGCTCATATATTGACATCAAAGGTAAGGGTTATCATTTCTTCAGTATGTGCTGTGATCGGACTTCTGCTTTTCGCACTTGTTCCTACGGCTAAGATCCTTCTTATCTCAGTAGCACTTATCGGTATCAGCCTCGGTATACATGATTATTATTATCTTTATGTATTATTCCTTCTTTCGAATAATCAGGCCAAGGCTAATCTTCGAAAGGCAGGCGAGCTTTCATTCCTTGCTGGACTGATCGCAGGAGTTCCCGTATTCGCGCTTGCTCTTATCCTTGATATCAGAGCTGTATTTATAGCTGCAGTAGTGATCCTTCTTGTATGTGCATTTATGTATCCCGTTTCATCATTCTCCAATGATGTTGATGATAAGGATCCTACTCTTAAGAAAGAGAAGAAGACATCAAAGAAGGTAAAGGTACAGCCTTCTGAAGCTCAGGTTGATGCTTATAATAATGCTCAGCTTCCTATGGGACAGGATCTTTATGCGGTGCCCGAAGGATATGATGAAGCATATGCACAATATCAGCAGGCGATGTCTTCTGATATGCAAAATGAATATTATGATACTGCAGTTCCGGATCAGCAGTATACGGATCCTAACGCATATAGTGATCCCTATGCTCAGCAGGATTATGGTCATTATGGTTCAGATCCCTACGGTCAGAACGGATATGATGTAAACGGACAGCAGGGAGGTGATAATAATGGATATGTGGAGTGAGAAGCTGACCAGAGAGAATTTCCCTGATTTTTATCAAAGTACCGTCGAGATGGTATATTCTTCAGTATTCGGTATCACCAAGGAGACGACCAGAGCAGAGCAGGCGATAATCAAATCC
Source organism: Oscillospiraceae bacterium (assembly GCA_902782985.1). GTDB lineage: Bacteria > Bacillota > Clostridia > Saccharofermentanales > Saccharofermentanaceae > Saccharofermentans. The sequence goes on along the minus strand of CACZPC010000191.1, from coordinate 3,128 downwards.
TACCTTGATACTTATCAGCAAAGATCCGTGATCAAGGGAGAGGATGTTGTATATACATTCGGAGATATCCTTCTTAAGAATGCCAACGAGATCGTTGAGAAGTATCCGTTGCCCGAGAATGTGAATTTCGCTCCCAGGACACTTGATGAATATACACGTAATTTCATGCTCGAAAAGATCTTAGTCAAGATCGATTCCACAGGTTATAAGGTTGCTGAATTTATCTCTTCAGATCCTAAGAAGTCCAAGTCTACCAGATCGGTCCAGAAGATAATGGATCTTTTCCCGATCACGCCGCTTCTCGTATTTCAGCTTATTTTCCTGGCACTTATAATCTGGTGTGTGAGCTTTTCGGCAGTAACGGTACCTTATCGTAACAAGCCTCTCGTTGATGCACCTTCGATATTCGAGAGCGTTCCTCTTCAGGAGAAATATGTAAATATACTTCCTTACTATCCTCTTGGGATAACATTCCCGAATTCAGAAGTAGAGCTTCCTGAAGGTGAAGGAGGAGAAGCAGTGGAAGTTCAGGAGACTGAAGCCGGATTAGCTCCTATCATTGCTACGGAAGAGCCTACCGAACCATCGGCTACAAGAGGTTGATGATCAGCAAGATAAAAGACGGATGAATCATTCATCCGTCTTTATTATTCGGCATATTATTCAAATATCATTCAGCCTGTTCCTTCTTACGCTTCTCGCATTCGGGACAGAATGTAGTAGGTGCGATAGACAGTACGGATTCTTTCTTATATCCGCACTTGGAACATATATATACATATTTTGTAAATACGCTTCCCATCGTCGTACTGACAAGCCATGTGCCCACTGTGTCCTTATCGTCTTTTTCCTTCTTCTCTTCGACCGGCTTCTGTTCAGGTGCCGAGGTTGCTTTGACTTCGACAGGTGCCTCTGCGGGCTTATCTTCCTTAGCCGGGAGGTGTATAGGTGAAGGAACAGCTATATCTGCTTTATCAGCCGATATTTCCTTGTCTTCGATTTTCCAGTTCTTAGGCTTCGGTTCTCCGAATACACAGCCGCTTTCATAAAAGGCACAACGTGCACAGTCTGTCTTAAGGGAACATAATCTTGAAATACCCGTTAGCAGCTGATCGATTTGCTGATCCTTATTAATCATACTATATAAGCCTCTCTCTCCTAACATGATTGAACTATAAATCGATGATCATATGAATTCAAGTATTAGATTCGTTAATTGTATATTCATGTCTGAATTATATCATGTATGATCAATCGGCATCAATGATACGCTATGTCAGTTCCGAAGTGTGAATCTCTTCATTCATTTCTGCCTATAATTAGCCTGATTATTCACTAGTTATTACCCTCCAAATCCCCAATTTGCCTAAGTCATATCCTGTAATATCTTACACATGTCATCGATGACACAAAAAAGAAAAACAGGTGAGTATGTAAATGTTTGAAAGAAGCAGAATAATAGGAAACATCTTGTATGGTGCACTATGTATCAGCTTATCCGTATACAATAATTTTGCCCCTTTAGCTGATAATGCTGATACTAATGTATTATCGGGATATTCGGCAGCTGCGTATGTTACGACCGTTAATGATAATAACGTACAGATCGGTACAGATAGCATAGCTGTCAATGAGATAAGAAAAGAGCAGTTCATTACTAAGACTGCCATAGATGCACAGCGTCGTGAGTTAGTATATGAATACAATGAGCTGGCGAAAGAACAGGCAGAGCCTACTGCTGAAGAGCAGGGACAGATGATAGCCGATATCGCCGAAAGCATGGTAGGTACTTCTTATCAATATGCAGGTGAAAGTAAATCGGGTGTAGACTGTTCGGGACTTGTCGTCTATTGCTATGCACAGATGGGGATAGATCTTCCTCATTCATCTTATTCTCTTTGCAGTGTCGGTACTGAGGTAAGTGTTGAAGATATACGTCCCGGAGATATAATCTGCTGGGATAATCAGGGCGGATCATGCGGTCACGTAGGAATCTATGTCGGAGACGGACAGATGGTAGACGCAAGAGGTCACAGTGACGGTGTGATCTACGGTGATCTTGATCTTCATCCGATCCTGACAGTAAGAAGGATCTTCACCGATTGATCACTTTCGACTGACGAAATAAAAAGTTACACTTTCATAATATCCTCTTCATTGCATACGTATGTATATAAACTTTATATTATTATCAGTATTTATGATGAAGGAGAAGGTTCTATGAGTGATTCAGGCAAGAAGCGACTTGTAACCAGAAGTGATTTTGATGGTCTTGTGTGTGCTATGATCCTTAAGGATAAAGGACTTATCGATGAGATAAAGTTCGTACATCCCAAGGACGTTCAGGATGGCAAGGTTGAATTATCGGAAAATGATATAACGACGAATCTGCCTTTCGATGAGAGAGCCGGGCTTGTATTCGATCACCATGAATCGGAGCTTACGCGAAATGCTCAGGCGAAGAACAAGGACAGATATATAATCGATCCTGATGCCAAGAGTGCGGCACGTGTAGTATATGATTACTACGGCGGTAAGGATGGAGTCCCCAATGTTACCGAGGAGATCATGGAGGCCGTTGATAAGGGAGATTCCGCCGATTTTACATTGGAGGAGATATTGGATCCCAAAGGCTGGGTGCTCATGAACTTCCTGATGGATGCAAGGACAGGATTGGGAAGATTTCATGATTTCAGGATATCGAATTACGCTCTGATGATGGAGCTTATAGATTATTGCATGAATCACTCTATCGAAGATGTTCTTGCAATACCTGATGTTCAGGAGAGAGTAGAGCTCTACTTCGATCAGCAGGCTAAGTTTAAGGAGCAGCTGTCGAGGATAACCAGGGTAGAGGGCAAAGTCGCGATCATAGATCTTCGAAATGAAGATACGATATTTGCAGGCAATCGCTTTATGGTATATGCAATGTATCCTGAGACCCAGATATCGGTTCATGTCGCATGGGGATTTAGGAAGCAGAATACAGCAGTCATGATCGGTAAGTCCATTATCAACAAGGCATCAAATGCCAATATCGGAGAGCTCTGTCTTAAGTACGGAGGCGGTGGCCATAAGAATGCCGGTACTTGCCAGATCGATAATGATAAGGTGGACGATGCACTTCC
>CACZPC010000190.1 GCA_902782985.1 Oscillospiraceae bacterium | reverse complement strand
GATGATACGCAGAACAGGATAATACTTCCGCCTTCCACCGCCGCTACGCTCAATGTATCGGCATGCGCGGCTCAGGCATCGAGACTATGGAGAGGCATAGATGATGATTTCGCGGATCTTTGCCTTGATATTGCTCAGAGAACATATGCTGCGGCTTTGGCTCATCCTGATATGTATGCTCCTCTCGAAAGTCCGGCCGGCGGCGGAGCATATGGCGACGATGATGTAAGCGACGAATTCTACTGGGCTGCATGCGAGCTTTATCTTACTACCGGCGAGCAGTCTTATCTTGACGATATGAGCACTTCGCAGTGGTATCTTCAGATCCCCACAAGTCTCGGAGGCGGGGAGAGCGTCGGTACATACGGCAGCTTTGACTGGGGCCATACGGCAGCTCCCGGAAACCTGTCGCTGGCTCTTCATCCCGAACTTACGGATGACGGTCTTTATGCGACATTGTCCGAGAATCTGATCAGTGCTGCCGACACATATTGCGGCAGAGAAGCGCAGCAGGGATACGGTCAGCCCTATGCGCCGAGCGCCCTGTCATATGATAATTCCAATACGGGCTATATATGGGGTTCGAATTCCTTTGTAGCGGATAACTCCATCGTGATCGCATATGCTTATCTTATAAGCGGTGACGGCTCATATATCGACGGTGCAAGCCTCGGCCTTGACTATCTTCTTGGAAGAAATCCCCTTGATATCTCATATGTCACCGGTTACGGAAGCAATACGGCACAGAATCCTCACCACAGATATTGGGCTAATTCAATAGATCCTTCGTTTCCGAGTGCACCTTCGGGTGTTCTGGTAGGAGGTCCCAACGGCGGTATGGAGGATCCTTATGTACAGGCTCTCGGATGGCAGCCGGGCGTTACTGCTCCCGCCAGATGTTATGCTGATAATATCGAAGCTTATTCGGTAAATGAATGTACCATCAACTGGAATGCTCCACTTTGCTGGATAACTGCATTTGTAACTTCTAACAGCGGCTCGGCTGCTCCTGTCATCTCAGATGATGCTCCCGATGTGACAACTGCTTCTGATGATGAAGCCGTTTTGGCACCTGATGAGGATCTTCCTCCCGAAGCTTCAGAGGTTGAAGTACGACCGGAGGAAACTTCCGGGAATAATATCGTAAAGATATTGATACCCGTCGTGTTGGGAATAGCCGCAGTGGCAGGCGGGTCCGTGGCCGCGGTGAACGTGATAAAGAAAAAGAAGAAGTAAGTTCATAATGATTTTTATTAGAGGTCGGCATCGCATACGGCGGTGCCGATTTCTTTATTTTGTCGGGGTAGGAGGCTGCATCTGTCATTGAGATAGGAAAAAGGATTTGATATAGTACTAGAGGTAGTCTTTTGGCTTATGGAGGCACTTTAATATGTACTTGATCAAGAAGAAGCGCGTGCTTCACGATTCCATCTTCCTTATGGATATCGTGGCACCCAGGGTAGCGCAGTATTGTCAGCCGGGTCAGTTCGTCATCGTAAGGATCGATGAGATGGGAGAGAGGATCCCTCTTACCGTATGCGATTATGACAGAGCAGCCGGCACCGTAACGATTGTAGTCCAGACTGTCGGAGCCAGTACGCTTCGCATGAAGGAATTAAATGAGGGTGAATATCTTCACGATTTCGTAGGACCTCTTGGTCTTCCTTCGGAGCTTGTGACTGACGACATCGAGGAAGTAAAAAAGAAGAAGATCCTCTTCGTGGCAGGCGGACTCGGTACCGCTCCCGTATATCCTCAGGTCAAGTGGCTTCACGAGCACGGCATCGATGCGGATGTTATCGTAGGCGCCAAGAATAAGGACCTTATAATCCTTGAAGATGAGATGAAGGCAGTAGCCGGTAATCTCTATATAACGACTGACGACGGTTCCTATGTACGAAAGGGACTCGTTACCGAAGTCATCGCCGACCTTGTTGAGAAGGAAGGCAAGAAGTACGATCTTTGCGTATCCATCGGACCGATGATCATGATGAAGTTCTGTACT
>CACZPC010000189.1 GCA_902782985.1 Oscillospiraceae bacterium | reverse complement strand
TCAGCCGAGAACATCGCCTCGACCCTCATCCATCTGTCAGGGAGCGAATGTATCAGGAACAGATAATATCTTCCGTCGATCTTATAGATATGCGAACCCTCATATCCCAGTATCTTCGCCTTATCGTCATGTACGATAAGCCTCGATATGCCTCCCTCCTTCGGGGCGGTGAGATCACTGTTGAGCTCGGTCATGTAAATGTCGGTATTGCCGTGGACAACGAATACTCTGTCATCGTCAAACAGGAGAGAAAGATCATAATAAAATCCTTCGATATCATTTCGTACCCACGTCCCTTCAACGGAAGAAGAACGATAGATATATGTCTTCTTCGTATCATTGCAGGAAAAGGCCGCATAGAACATACCGTCGTGAAATCTCAGAGAGCCGGCCCACATGCCTTTGCCGTAAATGTTCATGTCACCTTCGAGCCGCTGGGCGGGAGTGCCGTCTATGCGGTCAAATATATATGCGGCATGCTCCCAGTTTATAAGGTCATACGATCTTAATATCTCTCCTCCCGGCATAAAATGCATGGTGGTATTTATCATATAAAAAGTGTTATCTACGCATATGACATCGGGATCAGGGATATCGATCTTCATCAGCGGATTTGTTCCGGTCATCATTTACGGCTCCTCCGGACAGCAATGGATTATCGGGTACATTTTATCCGAAATCATGACAAAAAACTTCGACTGTTGCAAATTTAAGGTCATTATGCAGTTCAAATAAAACGGCTGCACATTTATAATATGGGTACGGGAGAGGATCTATCCATGAAGATATGTGCATTCGTAGGAGACATATATCGCGATTATTCATCGGCAGTTATAAAACTCCTTCAGAAAAGAGCCGTGGACCACGGACATACCATAGATATATTCGGTAACTGTGCCGTGCCGAGTGAGAACCCGCTGCATTCAGAGGGTTTTAAGAGCATTCTGCTCCTTCCGAAGCTCGACACTTACGACGGCATAATCCTCTGTTCCGATACGCTTAATCACGCCGGCATGCGCAAAAGACTTCTGGACAACTTAAGAAGCGCCGAACACCTGCCTCCGGTCATAAGCCTGAGGAGCGCCGAAGAAGGATTCTGCAATATACTTCCCGACAACCGGCAATTGATGTATGAAGTGGCAAGATACGTCATCTCCCTGTGCGGAACGGATGATATAGGATTTGTTACCGGCAGAGATGATCTTGAAGATTCCTTCGAGCGCCGTGCAGGTTTTGAAAAAGCTATGCATGAGGCCGGTTACGGGATCAATGAAGATCTTATATTCCACGGTAACTACTGGGTCGATCAGGGAAAGCAGACGGCAGACTTCTTTATAAGAAAAGACGGTTCTCTTCCCAAGGCGATCATATGCTCTAATGATTACATGGCCTGGGGACTCATAGACGAGCTGATCCTCAGAGGCTATAAGATCCCCGAAGATGTTATGATCACGGGAATAGATAATCAGCCGACTTCCGATACGAGGATCCCTTCTCTCACCACCTCCGAGATCTCGGAGACTGCCCTTGTCGATACTGCGATGAACAGCCTAGAACAGGCAGTCAGAGGCGGAATGAAGGATGAGATCGTCCTGGTCCCCGGATATCTCATAATCAGGGAAAGTACCGGCGGAAAGACCGACAGGGACGTCAACGAGGCATATTCGCTCCTTGATACGATGCAAAAGGTCTACTACGATAAGGCATTGGCCTTCTTAAGGCTCAACTCCGATTACGGCGAGGCGCTCTCGTATTCCGAAGCGATCGATATCACACTGAGATACTTGACCGATCTGTCGCTCTTCAGGAGAGTCTTCCTGGTAAGACGTCTCGAGAATGATCTGGAACTGATCGGCAGTGCCGACGAAAGCGATATCAGCATCAGGCACGATACTTTCCCGGCATCGGATCTCCTCCCGGATACCCTCGACGCCGATCGATCCGCGGTCAGGATCTTCCTTCCGGTGTTCTATAAGAATGAGGTTTACGGTTACTGCGTGCTGGAGCTCGACCCCGCTACCGACAGATTCTTTGACGAAAAGCTGGAATTCGCCCTCATGATGTTCGGTCAGACTCTCAACAAACTGGAGCTTTACCAGAAGCTCGGCGAAGCAAATAACGTAATGGAGCTCTACGTCAAGGATGCTCTTACAGGGGTCTATAACAGAAGGGGCTTCGAGAATAATATCTCTCCTCTTCTTAAGGATAACGACGGCAGCAAAAAGATCGCCGTCGCCAGCATAGACATGGACGGCCTTAAAGGCATTAACGATACTTTCGGTCACTCTGCAGGAGATACTGCCATAAAGGCAATGGCGGACTGCATCTCCTCTGCTCTTCGCGAGGGAGAGTTCGCGGCAAGGATGGGCGGAGATGAATTCGAGGCCGTACTTATCCTGGATGATCCCGGAAGGATCGGACATTTTATCAGATCTCTTCGAAAGGCGATCGACGATGCCAACGTCAGGATCGGAGCCGCCTATACCCTGAGCGCCAGCATAGGTATCAGCGAAGTACCTGACTGGAATTCTCTCATGGACAGTATGGATAAGGCTGACGAGGCAATGTATATCGAGAAGAAGATAAAGAAAAAACGCGATCATTGATACACATTAATAATCCTGTATCATTAGAATAAATCATCTGAAACGGAGGACATCATGTCAGAACACATCTTTGCGACAAACCCGATAATGCCGGGTTTCTATCCCGACCCCTCTATCTGCGCGGTCGGCGAGGATTACTATCTTTGCAATTCCACTTTCGCATATTTCCCGGGTCTCTCGGTAATGCACAGTAAGGATCTGGTGCACTGGGAACAGATCGGTAACGTACTCGACAGACATTCCCAGCTTCCTCTTGAAGGAGCTGATCATTCGGCGGGGCTTTTCGCACCGACCATACGCTATCATGAAGGCGTCTTCTACGTAATCTGTACCAACGTCACTCACGGCGGCAATTTCATCGTTACCGCCACAAATCCCGAGGGCCCCTGGTCCGAGCCCCACTACCTTGAGGATGCCGACGGCATCGACCCCTCGCTCTTTTTTGACGATGACGGTAAATGCTACTATATCGGCACACACGAGAATCCCGACGGCGGAGCTAAATATAACGGAGACTGGTATATCTATATTGCCGAAGTCGATCTGGAGAACTGGTGCCTCAAGGGCGAGAAGAAGGATGTCTGGAACGGTGCTCTCAAGGGCTGTATCTGGCCTGAGGGACCTCATATCTACAAGGAAAACGGTTACTACTACATCATGCACGCAGAGGGCGGTACCGGCCCCGAGCATTCTGTCATGATCTGCCGCAGCAAGGAGATCTGGGGACCTTATGCGGGTAATCCCAAGAATCCCATCCTTACACACAGACACTTGGGCAAGGACTACCCCATCAAGTATGTAGGTCACGGAGATATCATTAAGACACCCAACGGCGAGTGGTTCATGACGATGCTCGCAGTAAGACCTCTTAACCGCTATACGACAATGGGAAGAGAGACATTCCTTGCCAAGTTCATCTGGGAGGATGAGTGGCCGGTAGTTAATCCCGGAGTCGGTATGCTCACGGAGAAGGTGGAGATCGATCTCCCCGAGTGGGATCCCGAGAAAGATCCGGATTCCTATACATGCAGGACAGGTCATAAGACTACGATCCCCGGTACGGATAAGGACTATCAGTTCGCATCCATGAAGGAACTCGGCGATGAATTCCTTTTCCTTAGAAATTACCAGGCAAGTATGTACAAGCTTACACCTGACGGATTAAAGCTCCGCTGTGGCAAGGATGACATCAAGGCTGTGGCAAGTCCCTCCTATATCTGCATCCGCCAGCAGCACCATCATTTCAAGTCAACTGCCACATTCGATACTTCAGCTCTTCAGGGCGGCGAGAGTGCAGGTCTTGTTCTTATGCAGAATAACCTCTATAACCTCAGAGCGGAAGTCATCGACGGTCAGTGCAGGATGATCCTCTGCCAGGACGGAAATGACGAGATCATCGGTCAGACTCCCGTATCCGGTACTGTTACGGTATCCGTTGTTGTAGACGGACTTAATACTAAAGTCTTCTGCGACAGCAAGGAGCTCGGTGAAGCTTCCGTGGCTAACCTCTCTACCGAGGTCGCAGGCGGATTCGTAGGATGCTGCATCGGCATATATGCTTCCGCTAACGGCAAGGATTCCGATACTTATGTAACATTTAAGGATCTTACTTATAAGGCAGGCTGATCAGTTCTTCTTATTCCTGCCGTAGAATATAAATGCCAGACAGGAAATGACAACTGAAATAAGCGCCATGGTTCCGAAGAAGAGCATCAGGTGGTCCATGGCCAGCATCAGGAACACAAAAGATATAACAAGAGACACAGCGGCAGTCGTCAGGACTGCAAGCCTGTGTCTTTTTGTTAGCCTGTCCAACCGGATCGTTATTACCTTGATAAGCGACGGACGCCTGTCTGCAAAGTATCCTGCCTCGATATTAAATACTTTGGCAAGTCTCTTTTTCTCCACTTCGCTCGGCTTGAGGGTGCCGTTTTCCCATTTTTCCACAACATCTTTCCCGACTCCGACTCTCATGGCGAGCTTTTCCCGGGTCATCTTATTCTTTCTGCGCAAACGTAAAATCTTTTCAGAACTGTCCATCGTTCCCCCCTGTCCTCCTATTATATAACACCGATGTCAGCTGCGTTGACCTTTGGTCCCTCCTTTGTTATATTCAAGTCAGTTGCACAACAGAGGTTATGCAACATGATAAGAAGAAAAGGTAACAATATGCCCCCAAGACCACAGGTAACCAAGGAACAGCTTATAGAAGCCGCTCTGGATATAGCCAGAGTTAAAGGATTTGAGAAAGTCACGGCAAGAGAAGTCGGCAGATCTCTCGGCATGTCATCGAGACCTGTATTTACATACTACAGCAGTATGCAGGAACTCAAAGCAGACGTATATAAGGCAGCCTATGATCTTTACGTACAATATGTCAAGGGCGGCCTTAGTGACAAGTATCCTTTCAGAGCATCGGGACGTCGTACCATACAATTCGTTAAAAATGAACCGGGACTTTTTAAGCTCCTTTGCTACCCTTACGATGAGGACCCCGATCCTTCTTCGACTATCGGTTCCTTTACTTTTTTTGAGCAGAACTACGAACTCATCAAGCCTACCATCGTAAGAGAGTACGGTCTTGACGGTGATGATGCCAAAGCTTTTTTCCGCAATGTGTGGCTGTTTACTCTTGGTATCGCGATGCTGATAATATCGGGCTCCTGCCCTTACACCGACGATGAGATATTCAAGATGATGTCAGAGATATCACTGTCTTCCTGCAAGATCTATAAGGATTTCCCCGGTCTTTCCACAGGCAGGATCGATATAGGCAGTGCATTCGCCGAGGTACTGGGCGGTAAAAAGAGCAAGCCGAATAAGCCTTCAAAGGATTCATAAGAAAGATCCGATAATCAGCCGTCACGGGTTGACTTTCCAATTGCAATCAGTTAGTATTCGTTAGGTAACACTTGTTACGCAACGTTTGTTATTATTGCAACCTGATCCTCATTGTTACGCATCGGAGAATCGGGTTGACAGGAAAGGTATGGATAAGGAAAAGGGTGGTCATATCCATATAAGCAGGATAATAAGACTGCCAAAGCATAAGAGACAATATGCTGAACTTTCAACATATTTCCAACTAACGGAACAAAGGCACGCTCCCCTTGCGTGCCTTTGTTCTGTCCGTTATTCATTCCATTTATAGAGCGATGCGTAGATGCCGCCCTTATTTATCAGTTCATCGTGGGTACCGCTCTCTTCAATGCCGTTTTCGGTAAGGACCAGGATACGCTCTGCATTTCGAATAGTAGACAGCCTGTGGGCAATGACCAGAGTAGTCCTGTCTTTTGCAAGCCTCTCGAGAGATTCCTTGACGATATTCTCGCTCTCGTTATCAAGTGCACTGGTCGCCTCATCGAAGATAAGTATGGGCGGATTCTTAAGGAAGACTCTTGCTATTGATATCCTCTGCTTCTGACCTCCCGAGAGCTTGACGCCTCTTTGTCCGATGTCCGTGTTATATCCGTCGGGAAGCTCCATTATAAAATCGTGAGCATTGGCAAGCTTGGCCGCCTCGATTATCTCTTCTTCGGAAGCTCCGGGTCGGCCGTAGCTGATATTATCCATGATGGTCCCGGCGAACATATAAACGTCCTGCTGAACTATTCCGATATTATCGCGAAGGCTCTTCAATGTAACATCTCTTATATCCTTGCCGTCTATATAGACAGCACCTTTGGTAACATCATAGAACCTGGGGATAAGACTGCAAAGCGTCGTCTTGCCGCCTCCCGACGATCCGACTAATGCCACATAGGATCCTGCGGGCACCTCCAGGTTGATATGGCGAAGCACTCGGTGTGCACCGTCCTTATATTTGAAGGATACATCCTCGAATCTGATATCACCCTTAACGTCCGTAAGAGGTATGGCACCATCCTTATCCTTGATGTCAGGCTCTATGCTTATCATTTCGACAAAACGCTCAAATCCCGTATATCCGTTCTGGAACTGCTCGGTAAAATCTATAAGTGTCCTGACAGGCTCCGTGAATACATTTATATACATAAGAAATGCCACGAAGTCAGGGACCTGAACGAGTCCCTTAGTCATCAGAACGCCGCCTGTTACAATGACTATTATGTTGATAAGAAGCGTAAATGCCGTCATACCCGAATGGAATATTCCCATGTTGAGGTAACTGGCTCTCTTGGCAGACAGGAAGCCGTCATTTCCGACCTTGAACTTCTCATTCTCGATCTCTTCGTTGGCGAAAGATTTTACCACTCTGATACCTGACAGATTATCCTCTATCTGAGTATTGATCTCGGCGATCTTCACTCTGTTCATCTTAAATGCTCTTCTCATCCTCTTATTGAGGATATAAGCAAAGATAAACATAAAGGGAAGCATGATAAATGCCGCCAGCGTCAGATATCCGTTTATACCTGCGAGTATCACGAATGCACCTATTATCTTGATGAGTGAGATGACGATATTCTCGGGGCCGTGGTGCAAAAGCTCCGTGATCTCGAACAGGTCGCTCGTAATCCTGCTCATAAGACCTCCGACCTTCTGGTCGTCGTAGAACGAGAAGGACAGCTTCTGATAGTGGGAGAATATCTCCGCTCGCATATCATATTCCATCTTGGCGCCCATGACGTGGCCCACGTAGGATATGTAATAATTGGCAACGAACTGGATAAGCACAAGACCTATAAGCACGGCTCCTATGACAAGTATCTTATGCATACCGGACTCGGGCGTCATATCGGGGATCTGTGCCGTTATGTTCCTTACTGCCAGAGGTATCACAAGAGCGATCGCCGATGCGACGATGGCAAAGAACATATCCAGGATGAATGTCCCCAGATACGGCTTATAGTAGCTTATCATGCGCTTGAGATTGTCTTTCATCTGTATAAAGCTCCACACATTCTTTTGGACATGATACCACTACTATCCTCCTATTCACACATTATCTTCCCGATAGATGATCGCATGATCCTGCATACTGTAATTCTTTCCCGGGATACATTCGAAAGGGTGCATCCGCGCCGTACCTCCGAAGTATTCATAAGGAAGATCATTATCAGTCTTCCCGTCGCAGATCTCACGAAGACCTCTGACAAGACACTTCATCAGAGATATATCGTCAGGACTCTGAGCATGTCCGTGGAGGATGATATCGGCCCTATCCTGAAGGAAGAGAAGATCCTCGAGAGTCTTCAGATATTCGCTTACCGGAGGACAGCCGTCCAGCTGAAGCCAGAGATGGTGATTTATAGAATCTCCGACAAATAATATACGTTCCTCCTTAAGGTGAAGCAGGATACTTCCGGTTGTATGCCCGGGGATATCATAAACATCTGTCGTCCTCCCTCCGAGGTCGATCACATCGCCGCCTCTTATATCTTTAAAGGGAGGCATCGTCTTCCCGTTCTTCTCAAGAAGCTCTTCGAAAGCAGCCTGATCCGTAAACATCTTGGCAAGGGGTATATCTTCGGGAGAGATATATGCTTCATCAAAGAACATATTGCCGAAGATATGATCTCCGTGACCGTGCGTATTTACTACCATTACGGGCTTGTCGGTAATAGTTCTTACAACGGCTTTAAGATCATTATGAGCATTCATGGTATCTATCAGCAGAGCCTTATGCCTTCCTACTACCAGATAACCTGTCGCCTCATTATCTTCGTCCAGAAGATATATATCTTCTGTTATCTTTATGATGTTTATCTTACTGTCACCGATCATTTGGATCTCCTTTGTTATTGATAAGCGGATGATACGTCATCATGATCATGACTTTCTCGACTTTTTTTGCCGAATCTGCCGACGACTTTATGCCGGAGCATAAAGATGCCCCGACGACCTGTGGAGGTCACCGGGGATCATTTCGGTTAGCTGTTTAATTATTTATTTGTCTTATTCTTATCATTGATCATCTGACAGATTATAGATAAAACTTGTTCCTATTACTGCAATGATCGCCATGATCGCAATGAAGAATCCTGCCTTAAGTTCTACGTTTACCATCGAATCACCGTATCCAAACTCAGTTCCTACCATTGACATTACCTCGACAAGCTTGGCATTAGCGACTTCAAGATTCTGCAGCTGAGTATATTTGTAATAGAGAAGTCCGGCACTTATTATACCTATTGCGCTCCCGTAAAGAGCCGACTTGTTCTTAATACCCGCAAGAGGCATGAATACCGCAAATCCCCCCAGAAGCAGGATAATGATCCCGCTGACAGAAGGAAATAGCCTGAAGCTCATTGTCTCACTGTCCCCGAGCATGGTCAGGCTGACCGATACATAGGGAAGAAAGACCGAGATGATAAGGACCAGACCGGCCCCCAAAAGTAACCAACCCTTGAATTTTGTACTACTGTTCATAACATATCTCCCTTAACTAACCAAGAAAATATTATCATGAATAGTTGATATTACTCAATGCTAACAGTACCGTGCCGGCGTTCAATTAAGCTTTCTTACCATCAGTGTCTCATAAAGGAGCCTTCCGTCCTTAAGCCTTATGGCATTTTCTCTCCTGCCGTATTCGACAAATCCCATCTTCTTATAAAGACCAAGACCTCTCTCGTTGCCTTCAACGACTTCAAGCTCCAGCTGCATGAGATCGGGCGTCTTACTCGCCACATC
>CACZPC010000188.1 GCA_902782985.1 Oscillospiraceae bacterium | reverse complement strand
ATTATCGCAGACAGCAGATCCAGTTTCTTATTATCCTTGAAGACGATCGATGATATGTACTTTCTGTTGAGCGAACCGTCTGCGGATACCGATCTGTTGCCGAATACCTCGGTGATCTCCGGGATCGCTATACCGCCGGAAGCCGTAACATCACGTGATATCTGATCGGCATCGAGAACGAGTACTCCGCGGTCTCTTAAGATACCGCTGACTGTGCTCTTACCGCTTCCTATCCCGCCTGTAATTCCAAGTACGAACATTATCCGAACACCTCTTTATCACTTAGCTTCAAGCCAGTTACTTCCGCAGTGGACATCCGCTACAAGCGGAACGCTCAGCTTGACTGCATCTTCCATCTCTCTCTTAAGTATCCGTGCCACATTATCGGCATCAGCTTCATCACACTCTACGATAAGTTCATCGTGCACCTGCATGACAAGCTTAGCGTCGGGGACCTCATCCTTAAGAGCCTTATATACCTTATTCATTGCGATCTTGATTATATCCGCCGCAGTTCCCTGTACGGGTGTATTCATCGCGGCACGAAGGCCGAAATTCCTTATATTCCTGTTCTGTGACTGAAGCTCCACAAGGTTCCTTCTTCTGCCGAACATCGTTTCAACATAGCCCAGCCTTTCGCCTAATACCTTAAGATTCTCAAGATAACCCGTGATGCCCGGGAACTGCTCACCATAAGAAGCTATAAGCTCACTTGCTTCCTTATAGGAAATATGAAGATCATTGGAAAGTCCATACTCTGATACGCCGTAAACGATACTGAAATTTACCGTCTTGGCCGCAGCTCTCTGCTTCGGCGTTACCATCTCTTCGCTGACGCCGAATACCTTCATGGCAGTCCTTTTGTGGATGTCGTCTCCGTCAAGGAAAGCCTCAGTCATGGTCTCGTCCTTACTCATGGCGGCAAGAAGCCTTAATTCGATCTGCGAATAATCGGCATCAACCAGTCTTCGGCCTTCCGGAACAGTAAAGCATTCTCTGATCCTCGCGCCCTCAGCTGACCTTACGGGGATATTCTGAAGATTCGGCTCCGTAGAAGAGAGCCTTCCGGTATTGGTCATCGCCTGAGTAAAAGTCGTCCTGATCCTGCCGTCTTCTTCTATCTTTTCCTTAAGACCTACGGCATATGTGGAATCGAGCTTGGATAAAGCTCTGAATTCGATAATATCTTCGATAACAGGATGAAGTCCCTTCAGTCTGTTAAGCTCATCGATCGAAGTTGAATAGACACCGGTCTTGCCTTTCTTGCCATGAGGCAGATTGAGCTTATCCTCATCGAAAAGCACCTCAGCCAGCTGTTTGGGCGAAGAAATATTAAAATCATATCCCGTCTCTTTGCAGATCTTGCTTTCGAGCTCGCCGAGCCTTGATGAGAATTCTTCATGAAGCGCCGTAAGCTTATCGCCGGATACATGCATTCCGTTACGTTCGATGGCATCAAGCGTAACTACCAGCGGGAATTCGATCTCATAAAGGAGCTTTTCCTTATGTTCTTCCTCTATGAGCTTTTTAAGTCTTTGGCTCATGGCAAGAACAAGGATCAGCTTATGCGCCGCTATCTTAAGTTTATCTTCTTTCTCTTCTGTACTCTCACCGAAAAGCTGAGCCGTCAGATCAAGCTGCTTAGGTTCTTCAGCTTCCTCATCAATGGGATAAGGACAATGCATCAGGCTCTCATATAGTCTTCTCTGATCGGGCCTGCTTCCGTCTATGAGATTAAAGACATATCCGGCTATCGCTATATCGAAGATACTGTCAACACACGGAAGCGCCAAAGACATTATCTTGCTTTTTTCCTTATAGTCGAATGCCACAGGGACTATACCCGAAGTTCCTTCAAACAGACCGTGCAGCTCATCAGGCTCAAGCACATATACCTTGCTGTCGTCTTCAAAAGCAACCAGTGCCTTGCCGTCAGTAAGATCAACGGCAACCGCTCTGTCGGGCTTAAGCTGAGGCACCTTATCATAAGACAGCTCTAATGAAGATACTAACGAATCCGTCTTTGCAATAAGCTCCGCTATCTGAGGATCTTCATCTTCCGCGGGACCTGCAACCGTCGTCTTCATACCGTCAAGTCCCAGCTTCTTGGTAAGCTGCTTCAGGGAAAGTGAATAGAGCCTGTCATACATACCCTGTCTGTCCCTGATCGCTTCAAATGAAGTCTTATCCGTACCGAAAGGGACAGGTACATTACGATCTATGGTACAGAGCTTCAGGTTAAGATCAAGGAGCTCGCGTGATTCCTTTACTCTTGCAGCGAGAGCGGGTGTAAGCTCATCGGCATGATCATAGACACCGTCTACGCTCCCGTATTGAGCGATAAGCTTGAAAGCAGTCTTCTCTCCTACTTTCTCCACTCCCCTGATATTATCGGAATTATCTCCCATCAGCGCCTTAACATGAACAAAGACGTTCGGATCTACTCCGTATGTCTCTTCGAAGAGCTCCTTCGTATAGAGCACTCTGGGAGGCTTATTCTTGCCGCTCTGTGGCATTATGACCTTGACCTTGTCGCTTATGAGCTGGAAGTCGTCATGGTCACCCGAAAGGATATAGACATCGTCTCCTTCTTCTTCTCCGATCCTTGATAATGTACCGATAAGATCGTCGGCCTCATAGCCCTCCATCTCCATCCTCGAGATGCCCATAAGGTCGAGAAGTTCCTTGACTATTGGCATCTGAGCTGAAAGCTCCGGGGGCATCCCCTTGCGCTGAGCCTTATATTCCGCACTCATCTTATGTCTGAAAGTGGGAGCTTTAAGATCGAAGAGCACACATATATCAGTGGGCTTATATTCGTCCTTTACGGACAGCAACGTATTGAAGAATCCGTTAAGTGCACCCGTGGGAGTACCATCGGGAGCCATCATGGGGGCGCGTCCTATTACTGCATAAAATGCCCTGTTCATAATGGAATTACCGTCTATCAGAAGGAGACGCTTACTCATTTCTTTGCCTCTTTCGCTTTTGCCTCAGCCAGCTGAGAATTATGTACGGCGTGTGCCGTGGATATCATAAGCTTGATACGGTTGAGCTGGTTAGCCTCGGATGCTCCGGGATCATAGTCAATGGGAATGATATTACTCATCGGATACTGACGGCGGAGCTCCTTGATCATACCCTTACCGGTAACATGGTTCGGAAGACATGCAAAAGGCTGTGCACAGATGATATTCGGTACTCCGTCCTGAATGAGTTCGATCATCTCCGCTGTCAGGAACCATCCCTCACCGCAGAAGTTACCGCAGCTCAATACCGTTGATGACTTCTTGGCAAGCTCCTCGATCCTCTCAGAGAGCATGAACTTGCCGCCTGTAGCCTTAAATGCCTCATTTATGGGCTTTCGGAACTTCTCAAGAAGCTCGATGGCATTCTTGTTGATGAAAGCAGTCTTCCTGGATCTTCCGAGATTCTGTGATGCCCATACCGGGTTATAGCAGCAGTACAGGAAGAAATCGAGTACTCCGGGAAGTACAGCCTCACAGCCCTCCGCCTCTATGACGTCTACCGCATTGTTATTTGCATCGGGATGGAACTTAACAAGGATCTCACCTACAAGTCCTACACGGGGCTTTCTGGGGATATCCTCAAGAGGAAGCTTGTCGAATTTCTCCACCGCGAACTTAACAAACTTCTTATAGCTCTTGATCACGGGAATATTCTCGAGATCCACGCCGATATCCGCGAGGCAGTCTCTTATCTTCTTCTTCTCTTCGGGTGTCTTATCCCAGTAATTATTTGGCATGATCTCGTCATATCTCTTGGTAAGATCATCTGCAAACTCCGTCTTATTGAAGAGCTTTCTGCCGATCCTGTTGATATACATATAAAGTGCGTTGGCAGAACCGGGAACTTTCTCATAAGGCCTTGTCCTCAGGAGCATCGTGCTGATCATATCACCAGCGCAGAGTGCTCTTACGGCATTGATGATAAGAGAAGGCGTATACTTAAGTCCCTCATTCTTCTCGAACTGCTGAGCCGAGATGGCGATTACGGGGATCTGAGGATAGCCTGCCTCCTTTAATGCCTTTCGAAGGAAAGCAACATAATTCGTGGCACGACATCCGCCGCCTGTCTGTGTAATGGCAAGAGTAACGTTCTCGGGATCCACTTCTCCGCTTAAGATCGCATTGATCATCTGACCTACTACGACGATAGAGGGGAAACAAGCATCGTTATTAACGAACTTCAATCCGCACTCGATATCCTCACGAGTAGCCTGCTTTAAAAGCTTCATCCTGTATCCGCCGCTCCTGAATACGCTCTCCACCAGATCAAACTGGATAGGCGCCATCTGCGGAGCGCTGATAGTATGCTTTGCCTTGTCCTCCTTAGTGAACTCGACACGCTTAAGCGTATAAGGTGCATCATCCTTTGCCTTATCTGCGGCGGGAAGATTTCCCTCCTTCATCATCTGCTCACGCTCTTCCATGGCTACGACCAGTGACCTCATACGGATCCTTGCCGCACCGAGATTACTTACTTCATCGATCTTCAGGAGCGTATAGAGCTTGCCGGATGATTCGAGGATCTCCTGGACCTGATCCGATGTAACGGCATCCAGTCCGCATCCGAAGCTGGTAAGCTGCACGAGCTCGAGATTGGGCTGAGTAATGACAAAAGCAGCCGCCTCATAAAGCCTTGTATGATACATCCACTGATCGATTACTCTTATGGGACGCTGAAGTCTGCCGGGGATCGCTACGGAATCTTCGGTAAGAACTCCGAGTCCGAGCTGATTGATCATCTCGGGGATACCGTGATGGATCTCGGGATCACAATGATAAGGACGGCCGGAAAGGACGATTCCCTTAAGTCCTTTCTGCTTCATCTCTTCGATCATCTCCTGACCCTTGGCCCTGATCTCTTCCTTAAATGTTACATATTCTTCAGCACCTGCCGCTACAGCTGCCACGGTCTCCGCCTCTGTGATACCGAGATAGGAGAATGTCTGTGCAAGCGTCTTTGCAACAGTATCGAGATTATCAAGAGGCATAAAAGGATTTAAGAATCTGATATCCTTCTCCTTGATATTCTCGACATTATTCCTGATGACTTCAGGATATGAGCATACGATGGGGCAGTTATAATGATTGCCGGAACCCTTATTCTCATTCTGCTCATAAGGGATATCGGGATAGAAGATAGTCGTGATACCTCTTGAGATAAGGTTCTCTATGTGGCCGTGAGCAAGCTTGGCGGGATAGCAGACGCTCTCTGAGGGGATGGTCTCCATACCCTTCTCGAAAAGCGCATGCGTGGATCTTGCGGAGATCAGGACGCGGAATCCGAGCTTTGTCAGAGTCGTAAACCAGAAAGGATAATTCTCATACTGATTAAGGACTCTCGGAATACCGATCACGCCGCGGGGCGCATCTTTCTCGGCAAGAGGCTTATAGTGAGCAAATGTCCTCTCGTACTTCCATTTGAACATATTGGGGAGCTCGTTCTTAGACGCCTCGGTCTCAAGGCCTACACTCTCGCCCTTCTCGCATCTGTTACCTGATACGAATCTCTTACCGTTGCTGAATGTGGCGATAGTAAGGCGGCAGTGATTACCGCAGTAAGGACACTGTGTATTCTCACTTTCCATCTCGAACTTATCAAGGTCGCTCTCGGGAAGGATACCGGACTTACCGTCGGCATCCTCGAACTTGGTCCTGGCGATCAGCGCTGCTCCGAACGCACCCATGAGACCTGCTACATTAGGTCTTATTACGTCTCTTCCGGATACTATCTCGAAGCATCTCAAGATCGCATCATTAAGGAATGTACCGCCCTGAACGACGATATTCTTGCCGAGCTGCTCCGTATCTCTGATCTTGATGACCTTATAAAGTGCATTTCGCACAACGGAATAGGACAAACCGGCGGAGATATCACCTACGGAAGCACCTTCCTTCTGAGCCTGCTTGACCTTGGAATTCATAAAGACGGTACATCTTGTACCGAGGTCGACCGGGTTAGTCGCCTTCAAAGCCTCAATCGAGAAATTATGAGGATCCATACCGAGTGTCTGGGCGAATGTCTGGATAAAGGATCCGCATCCTGAGGAACATGCCTCATTGAGCATGATAGAATCGATAACACCGTTTCTGATCCTCATACACTTCATATCCTGACCGCCGATATCGATTATGAAATCAACATCAGGGCAGAAGAACTTGGCGGACTGGAAGTGAGCCATCGTCTCGATCTCGCCGACATCGATACCCAGAGCCGCCTTGATAATATTCTCGCCATAACCGGTAACGCATGAATATGCGATATGAGCTTTATCGGGGATCTGCTTATAGATATCCTTGAGGATATTTACGGCACTCATTACCGGATTGCCCTTATTGCTCGCATAATAGGTATAGACCAGCTCACCCTCGGTATTTATGACTACGGCCTTGGTAGTCGTGGAGCCTGCATCGATACCTAAAAAGAGATCTCCCTCCTGCTTCTTGATATCAAGAGTGGGGATCATGTCCTTGGCATGTCTGTCATAGAATCTCTTCTTCTCATCCTCATCCTTAAAGAGAGGATCGATCCTTATGATATCGGGAGTAAAGCCTTCCTTATTCTTAAATCTCTCCAGGAGATCACCGAGTACAACCGGTTCATCGTCACTGCTGAGTGCCGCACCAAGCGCAACATAGATCTGAGCCTCATCGGGCATCCAGAAAGAATCGACCTTATCTGCCAGAGTCCTCTCGAAAGCATGTCTCAACTCGGAATTAAAGAACAGCGGACCGCCAAGGAATGCAACATTCCCCTTGATCGGACGTCCGCATGCAAGTCCGGCGATCGTCTGATTAACCACCGACTGGTAAATGGAAGCAGCCAGGTCCTCTTTGGCAGCACCCTCATTGATCAGAGGCTGGAGGTCACTCTTGGCAAATACGCCGCATCTTGAAGCGATCGTATAAAGAGATCTGTAATCCTTGGCAAAATTATTCAGTCCGTCTGCGTCAGTCTGCAGAAGAGATGCCATCTGATCGATGAAAGCACCGGTACCGCCTGCGCACGTACCGTTCATTCTCTGCTCAAGGACCGGATGCATATATGTGATCTTTGCATCCTCTCCTCCGAGCTCGATAATGACATCTGTCTCGGGGTGATACTTCTTGATCGCTTCTGTCTCGGCCATTACCTCCTGGATAAACTTAAGTCCGAGCCAGTTGGCTACCGACAGTCCGCCGGATCCCGTGATGGTGACGGATACAGATATCCCGGGAAACTTCG
Source organism: Oscillospiraceae bacterium (assembly GCA_902782985.1). Classification (GTDB taxonomy): domain Bacteria; phylum Bacillota; class Clostridia; order Saccharofermentanales; family Saccharofermentanaceae; genus Saccharofermentans. Next base: position 3,232 of record CACZPC010000188.1, on the reverse strand, counting down.
CATTAAGCTCGTCGAAGAGCTGATTCAAAAGGCCGGATATATCCGAATGGTGCCTTCTGTATTCATTATGTACGATCGTCTCTCCGTCAAGGAGAACGACCTTTATGGTCGTTGATCCGATATCAAGTCCAAGTCTGTATCTGATGTCAGCCATTATCCTCTGTCTCCTTCTCGATGTCTTCTGTCTTCCAGTGGTATCCCTTTGGGTTGAGCGGTGCTCGTCTTTCTGCTGTTGGCTCTCTCTCCCTGAGAACGCTTCTTACCTTCAGCCGTCTTGCTCCTGCTCTTTCTCTTCCTTCGCTGCTCATCTTCGGGCGCCATACTGCCGAATTCCTTGAGCGATGCCTCCTTGAGCTTATTCATCTTATCAGTCTGCTCACGCCTCAAGCTCTCTCTGAAATCCCGTCCCTTGAGTATCTCCTGCTTAAATCCGTCGCTCAATGACAGCTTCAGGAGTTCATCAGGTACGCCGAGCTTGAGATCGAAAGGTCTGTCAAATACATCACGGCTTACAAGATTAAAACCTCTTACCGCCTTGTAGACATTCTCCTCGAACTGCGAATATTCACATGTTATACCCAGCGCCAGGGGAAGCCCCGCGAAATTTACTTTAACGTACGGCAGATTCTTGGTGAATATAAGATGAAGCGTTATGAGCTTCATATAGGACTCGAGGTTTATACAATCCTGATCGCACACCAGTGCCATACAGTCCCTGGACATCGCCGAGATGTCGGATCTCTCATCCTCGAATCCGTGGGCCCAAAGATAATAAAGCTCCCTGTAGACCTCATTCTTGAACACGTCAAAATCCCTGGTAAGAGGTGTAGCAAGTACCGGGGCACCTATATTGAAAATATGCTGCATATACGATACTTCCATATAGGACGGTACCGAAAACCATTTCATATAAGCAGCAATATCTCTGGCATTGAATATATAAATATGCATTATCGCAAAAATACTCCTGTTAACTCGTCGAAAGCATATTATACATAAAAATATTATAATAAGCAAAAAGCCCCGATCTGCATCGGAGCTTTTCGTCAGGTCCATTAAACAGCCGGATGAATGATATCCATGAACAAAGATCCGGCTTTTTCAAGATCAGATCACTCTCATATAACTTGCTGCGGACTTCTTTTCTTCTGCAGCTACCGCTTCAAATCCCAGGATCCTGACAAGATCATTATAGAATTCGCCGTAATAATTGCTGACGATAAGAGAAAATTTTCTCTTGGATCTGAAGAAACCGCCGTTCTTACCGGCCGCGGAAGGATCTTCAATGTAGATCTCGGTGAATCTGAATCCTTTCCTGATCTTATAAGGAGTCTCGGCAGTATAAGCAAGTCTGAGTTCACCGTTATTGTCAGGATCGAGCTTCCTGAGCTTACGATTGGAAAGATATGCATTTCCCTTTCTGACTATAAGCTTACACTTGGAATACTTCTTTATATTGTGTCCGAGATACATACCCGCAAAGCATTCGATCGACGTCTCATCGTTCTCATCATACTTATTCTTGAGATCGACCGCGATCCTGCTCTTTGTTGCCTTGCCGGTAAAGAAATTGGCTACGTATATCTTACGGAAATATCTGCTGACTACATATGCATTTCGGAAGAGCAATGCGCAGACGATGAACATTACGACATAGATACCGATCATGAGATAAGGTGCAAATACCGCGATAAGCACTATGACAAAGCACAGCAAGGTCTTCGTAGTCTCGATCACGAGAGAGGCAAACGGTATGGGAGCCAGGGACGTGATCAGGATATCGGCCGCATATGTAACAGTCCTCATAATGAGGAAAGACAGCAGCATTCCGAGGCCGATAAAGCAGCAGATCACTATCTTAAGAGCGATCGGAGCACCTACTGTAACAGTACTTTCGGAAATCGCAGACGGGTCGCTTTCCGCCTCCGCCGAACCGAAGAATAAGATAAAAGGCAAAGCAAAATTAAATGCTGCCATGAGCTTATTCTCAAGATCTCCAACAGCCACACCGAATATTCTTGTGGGCATCATGGATTTGGGAAGTTTAAGGAGCGCAAAAAGCACAACAATAAAAATGCTCATCGTAGTATTATTCATAAATCCGAGATGCTCGGTATATTGCCCCAGCTGCTCGGGAAAAACCTTGGCTGCAAGCGATATCAGAGCCTCTACAAAAAGAATGGATATGGGTTCTACGGCAGAACCGAGACCGTGAGAGAGGAGTACTACGGAATTGAACATATTTCCGCCGAGCTTGCTTGCGGCCTTTTCATTTATCCCGTCTGCCAAAACAGTATGCGATAATACGCCTGTAACGGCAAAGAGCATGAAGCTCATCATTAAAGCCGTCCCGAAGATCGAGAGTTTCCTTATGAAGCCTCTGCGGAACAGATAAAGATCGTTCTTTGTCATCAGATCTTCCTCCTGAAATGCTTAACGGTGAATGCAACGCCTTTCTCTGACATGACCTCAGGCTCTTCCTCGACCAGTTCCCATTCATCGGACTGCTCAAGGTTCTGGAAATATGCATCCGCCTGAAATTCAGCCTTGATAGCGGTGATTATCGCTTCATCACAAAGACGTATCATAGTCTTATATACCTCTTCACCGCCGATAAGAAATATCTTCTCATCCGGGTGAGCCTTCTGATATTCACGAAGTTCATCCTCGCTGTGAAGGATCACAGCCCCCTCCTTCTCGAAAGACATATTTCTTGTAAGGATAATGTTTACTCTCTTGGGAAGGAGCTTTTCGTCCTTAAAGGTCATAAGAGTCTTCCTGCCGAAGACTACGGTATTACCTGCCGTATACTTACGAAATACTCCCTTCTGGTCCTCCGGAAGCGAGATAAGAAGATCTCCCTTATACCCTATGGCCCAGTTCCTGTCAACTGCAGCGATCGCTATCATTTATACCCTCCACATAAGTCAGATGATGAAATGATTATACAACACCAAAGCTTTATCTCAATAATCCGTATTCTGCTTTGCCGTCTGCGATCAATTTCCGAAAAATAGAAATAAAAAGGCCGGCTTCAAAGAAAGAAGCCGACCTTATTGATCACTTAGATTTAACCGAAATAAGTCTTATAGTTCTCAATGATATCCATCGCTTCCTTAAGTCCCACGCCGGTAGCATCCCTTAAGGCCTTGATGGCTTCGATCTTTCGTCCTGCGGCAACAAGTTCGATGATCTTGTTCTTATCTTCCTCCGATATGGAAGAAGCGATCTT
>CACZPC010000187.1 GCA_902782985.1 Oscillospiraceae bacterium | reverse complement strand
CGGAGGATAGAATATGAAAGAGTAAAAAACAACCGGACAAACTGTCCGGTTGTTTCAAAATGGTCGAGGTGACAGGATTCGAACCTGCGACCCCATGCTCCCAAAGCACGTACGCTACCAACTGCGCTACACCTCGATTGCCTAAGGAGTATATCATAAAACTTCTTAGGTTGCAGATAATATATACGAATGCTGTTAAGTTACTGTGAATTATATGCGTAAGAGGGATACATTCCGGTTAGGCTGAATTATAATGATTCTGTAACAGTCAAAGATAATTGTATATTTATGCCGGATGCGGCAGGCGTACTGAAAAATAATGAACTGTAAAAAGATAGTAAAAGGACTACTTAAGATAACGGCGGGGCTTCTGACTGCCGCTTTGGTCGTGTCCTCTTATATACATGCCATTCCGGAGGCTTCCTCGGAGGCTCTTCCGGCAAGCATTACGTCCAGGATCCTCGACTGCAGGGAAGGGTATTCATCCGTTCTTTACGATAATTCTTCAGGCCTGCCTACTTCTGAAGCCAATGATATAGTTCAGACATCAGACGGGTTCATCTGGATCGGAAGTTACAGCGGTCTTATAAGATATGACGGTAATACTTTTGAGAGAATTGATTCTACCGGCGGTATCGCAAGTGTAGTCTGCCTCTATGTCGACAGCCGTGACAGATTGTGGATCGGGACAAATGATAACGGACTTGCCGTTATGGAGAACGGGCAGATCCGTTTCTTTGGTAAAGACGACGGATTAACTTCCGAATCGGTACGTGCCATAGCTGAAGACAGTGACGGTAATATATTTGCTGCTACAACAGCGGGGATCGCTGTAATAGACAATGATATGCAGGTATCGTTAATAAGTGATATATTGCTTTCGGATGCTTATATCAGAGATATCAGCTGCGGACCTGATAATACAGTATACGGTGTCACTGTTGACGGCGATCTTTTTATTCTTAAAGACAAGGTGCGCATACAGTATTACGGCTCGGGAAGTATCATGGAAGCGTCCGTAAGGACCGTCACCGCAGATCCGGATGTCTACGGCAGATTCTATATTGGTACCAAATCTTCGACCGTAATGATATGTGACCTGGGAGAGAATTCCGTCAGTACCGATGCCGTTTCCGTCGGAACCCTTGAGAGTATCAACCGACTCAGGCTTGTAGACGACAGGATCTGGGTATGTGCGGATAACGGTATCGGGATCATAGACGGAGATGATGTTACCATACTCGATAATATCCAGCTTGATTCATCGATCGAGGAAATGATGACCGATTATCAGGGGAATATATGGTTTGCCTCTTCAAGACAGGGCGTCATGAAGATCGTAAGAAATAAGTTCACGGATATCTTCGAGAAGTATGATCTGACGACAGAGACGGTCAATGCGACGTGTTTTTACAATGATATGCTGTTCATCGGAAAGGACAACGGTCTGGCTATCATCGGAAACACCGGAATCATCGGAGATCTTCCGGTGGAACATGCTTATTCTGCATCCGGTCAGGAATTTGATGCCGTCGGATTGAAAGAACTGTTCGCAGGATCCAAGATAAGATCGATGCTCTGTGACAGCAGGGGAAGATTGTGGATATGTTCTTTCGGAGAGAATGCACTCGTAAGATATGACAACGGTATCGTTACGAGGTTTAATACCTCAGACGGTTTTACGTCGGATCGTGTCAGGATGATCTGTGAGAGGGCGGACGGCACATTTGCAGTAGCATATACCGGAGGAGTCGCGATCATATCAGATGATGCGGTATTGAAGAAGTATGATGTATATTCGGGTATCGGCGAGAGTGATGTTCTTACCATAGCGGAGATGAGTGACGGCAGGCTTCTTCTGGGAACTGACGGCGGCGGTATCTATATATTATCCGATGACGGTACCGTAGAGAATCTGAGTACGGAAAACGGTTTGTGGTCTGATGTTGTAATGAGGATCAAGCGTGACGTATCTCGCGGTATCTTCTGGATCGTAACCAGTAACTCCATAGCATATATGGATGAGGATCTGAACATCACGACGGTAGAACAATTTCCTTACTCGAATAATTTCGACATGTATGAGGATAAGGCCGGAGATATGTGGATCCTGAGCAGTAACGGTATCTATGTCGTTAAGACTGATGAGCTCCTTGCCAATGGCGAGATCGACCCTGTCTTCTATGGTACGGATGACGGTCTGACCTGTATAGCCACTGCTAATTCCTACAGTGCTCTCAGGGATAATGGCGATCTTTATATTGCGGGTACTACAGGTGTAACCAAGGTTAATATCGATGCCCCCGAAGATGATGTGGATGATCTGAAGATATCTGTTCCGTATGTAGAGGCTGACGGTATTCGAATCTACCCGGATGAGAGCGGTAACATCGTTATTCCTTCTAATGTTCGAAAGACGACTGTCTGCTGCTATGTGTTCACTTATTCGCTTTCAAATCCCGATGTTATCTACTGCCTTGACGGATTTGATGACGGCGCGATCACGATCCCGCGTGACCAGTTCGGAACTGTTGATTATACAAATCTTAGGGGCGGTTCCTACAGCTTTAAGGTAAGGCTTTGTGATTCTCACGGCAGGATGACCGACGAGATGTCCTTCGTGATCATTAAGGAGAAGTCTCTTATCGAGACCTGGTGGGTCAGGATTTCCCTGGTTATAGTCGCGCTGTTGCTCGTCTATGCGCTGGTCAAGGGGTATGCTAACTACAGGACTTCCAAGTATAAGGAAAAGGAAGAACATGACAGGATCTTCATTAGAGAGATGACCGAGGCGATCGCCAATACGATCGATATGAAGGACAAATATACCAAAGGTCATTCTACTCGAGTGGCGGAATATACGAGTATGCTCGCTACAGAGATGGGACTTCCGAAGGAGAAGGTCGAGATGTATTACAATATCGCTCTTCTTCATGATATCGGTAAGATCGGTATCCCTCCCGAGGTCCTTAATAAGCCCGGCAAGCTCAGCGATACCGAATTCATGATGATCAAGTCACATGCCAAGCTCGGATATAATGTATTAAAGCATATCAGTATCCTGCCTGAACTCGCCATCGGTGCCAAGTCTCATCACGAAAGGCCTGACGGTAAGGGTTATCCCGACGGACTGGTGGGAGATCAGATCCCGCCGGTGGCAAGGATAATAGCAGTAGCCGATACTTTTGACGCAATGTATTCCGATCGTCCGTACAGAAAACGTATGAATTTTGACAAGGTCGTATCTATCGTTAAGGAAGTAAGAGGCACTCAGCTTGATTCGGAGGTCGTAGACGCATTCCTCAGTCTTGTGGATAAAGGTGAGTTCAGGGCTCCCGATGATAACGGCGGAGGCTCCACAGAGGATATCAATAATATCCATAAGAAGTTCGAGAAGGAAGAAAGCTCCGGCAACGACGGCAAAACTCAGGAGAAAGATGATACGTCAAAGGATGAGCCTTCTGATAAGAAGGATGACTGATCAGTTGTCGATCCTGCGATAAAGGTAATAATCGATATCTTCAGTCGGACTCTTATCAGTAGCTATGAGTTCGTATCCTTGGAAGTTCTGCGGGGTGTATTCGGTGATCACATACTTGTATCTGCCGGAGGCGATATAAGCCTGCTGCTCCATTAGGATGTGTTCTGAATCGGCATTAAGATAGGTAAAATAGAGCATATCCGGGTCGGTCCCCGTATATGTGTAGAAGCCTCTGTCCAGGAATCCGTAACAAACCATCGACCTGTCATCATCCTGCATGATGATCTGTGAAAGATTATAGGAAGGGAAATCCTCTTTGGGAATCCCGTAATGTTCTCTGTTCCTTGCTTCGGTTATGGAGGT
>CACZPC010000186.1 GCA_902782985.1 Oscillospiraceae bacterium | reverse complement strand
GGAACGGTACAGGTAAGAGAATCACAATCAAGGATACACGTGGAATCATCGATGCTATCCTTAACGGTGATATCAAGAACGCTCCTACAAAGACAATTCCTATGTTCAACTTTGAGGTTCCTACAGAGCTTCCCGGTGTTGATTCCGGAATCCTTGATCCTCGTGATACATACGCTAATGCTTCCGAGTGGGAGACAAAGGCTAAGGATCTTGCTGAGAGATTCAATAAGAACTTCAAGAAGTATGAGACAAACGAGGCTGGTAAGGCACTTGTTTCTGCAGGTCCTCAGCTCTGATATACTGAGTTCGTTCAGACATCTTAAGTTTGTTATAAGGTCCCGAAGAAATCTTCGGGACCTTTTTTGTGATAAAATAATCTTGAGTTACTTGAAAATCTATTTTATCAGGGGGGTTAGCTATGAACTGTAAGAATTGCGGCGCTGTTATCAGATATGATCCTAAAACATACTCTCTTATCTGTGATTCTTGCGGATTCAGTAAGGTACTTCCCAAACCTGATGAGACTTCTGCGGTAGAGGAGAAAGACTTTTCATCTGCGGTTGATAATGCGTCAAGAGATTGGCAGACCGACCTTCGTACTGTGACATGTAAGCAGTGCGGTACCGTAACATATAATGACCCGAATCAGATTTCCGGAATCTGTCCTTACTGCGGTTCTACTACAGTTCTTGATAATAGTGAGTTGGCTGATTCTATTGCACCTTCTGCAGTCATTCCTTTCAGGATGTCAAAAGAAGAAATTGCTTCGAAGTTTTACAAATGGAATAAATGGGCTTTCTGGACTCCGGAGAAATTCCGAAAGGGAGCGATCCTGGATGATCTTAAAGGGGTATATGTTCCTTATTGGACATTTGATGCTGATTCTCATTCTTCATACAGTGGTAGATTCGGTATAACAGTTACTAATGGTGATGATACTTCTACCAAATGGCATGACGGAAACGGTGGCTTTGATCTGTTTATAGATGATAAGATCGTCTGCGGAAGTAAGCGTTTTGTTTCTTATAAGAAGTTAAAGAATATTATCGTATTCAATAAGGATGATCTGATTCCTTATACTCCTGAAGCTCTTCTTGGTTTCAGCGCAGAGAAATATACCATAGGATTAGAAGAATCATGGGAGATCGCCAAGCAGGAACTGAAGAAAAGGATGCTTAATAAAGCCTGTGATAATGAATCTGCAGACTTTTATGATAAGAATAAGACACAGATAACAACTGAATACAGAAACATCAAATACAGGTATATTCTTGTTCCTATGTGGCTTTCGGCTACGAGATATAAAGATAAGGTCTATAATGTGATCGCAAGCGGTATTGACGGAAGAGGAGATGCTCAAAGGCCGATATCTGTTGCCAAGATCATGATCATTATCTTATTACTGGTCGGTATATTTCTCTTGCCGGTGATCCTGGGTCTGATCTTTCAGTTTATTGTTATAGCATATATGAATTGAGATCATCTTTAGAAAAATTAAAGCCTGCTGCCGATATAGTCGGTAACAGGCTTATTATATTCTTTCTTATATATCAATGTTTATGTCAGAACATCATATTGATCGCAAGACAGGAGAAAATAAAGAATGCGAAGACCAGGAAGAATGACCATCTCGTAAAGAACATCTTTACGGTTAGCTGTTTTTCAGTAAGTCCTAGCTCTGCGACTTCTTCGTCGGTTACGGGCTTGTTAACGATAATGCTTCCTGTATTTTCTTCGTCTTTATGCTTTCTGAAATATACGATGATAGCAACCAAAGCGGCGATTCCGATGATTATCGATCCGATACAGAAGATCATTTCGAATCTTTCAAATGCTGACTCAGAGAGCTTATCGGCGAAATACACTTCGATCACAGCGCAGGAGTTGTTTGCTATATGCATAATTGTCGATGGAATTATCGATTTTGACTTGTATGTGATATATCCGAGAAGAAGTCCGAGCAGGAATGCATTGAAGAATTGCGAGATGTTCAGATGGAATATACCGAAGATAAATGCTGATGCGAAAATACCGAATTCAGGTGATATATGACCGCTGAGAGACAGGATGGCACCTCTGCAGAGCAATTCCTCAAGAAACGGACCGATCACGGCAATATACGAGACTGATAAGATGACAAGGATGATATTATCAGATAATAATCCGCCTGATATCGAATCGGTGAGCTGTTCGTTGGATGCGGAAAATACGGAAGAGAACAGATTCATAATGATGGAGTCGAGATTAGATATACCTAATGTTGCAAATACGGCAAGTGTGATCAATCCCGGATTTATCTTCGGCCTGTGAAGATAATCCCTGAAACGGGCCGCCTTTGTAACCTTAAGTGCTATAAAAGCAGCTAAAGTATTTGCAATGATATAGCATACTGCCGAGATCGGAATGCTGTACTCGATGATATTGTTGAGATCTATAGGATTTACTTCGTAAGCTTCGACATTTAGGGTATTTATTAAACTGATTATCATAAACGGTATCATGATCAATACTGATAAGATCTGTGAGATCAATATCTGTATCCCGATACAGTTCCACGCCCATTCATATCTCCCGGCGATCTTTCTTTTACATACATTTTGAGGTTTATTATATTCTTCGCGTTTTCTCTGCGCTTTTTCCTGATCCATATACTCCTCCGATGATCATTCGTATGATCCTTCTTTTTTCTATTTTAAAGATAATCGATCCGAAATGATTAAAAAAAGTATAAAGAAATTAGAGAAAGGGAAAATGTAATAATATTCTCGTTGCAATTACTGATCTAAAAGAATAGTATCTTAGTGTAAGTTTCTTTAAACGATCCGGCGAGGTCGTAAGATTCTAACGGGTAGGGATCTTTATATCCTGACTATATTAGATCTGATGATAATATGCCGGAAGTTTAATTCCGGCTTTTTTGTTGCCGTCAAAAGGAGGTAAGTAATGTCTTCAAAAAATGTCCCTATCTTATCAGAAGCTGATATCAACAGAGCTTTGATTAGGATATCCCATGAGATAATCGAGCATAATCAGGGGTTAGATGATGTGGCGATCATCGGTATTCAGCGCAGGGGAGTACCTATGGCGAAGATCATAAGAAAGAACCTCGAGGATATAGAAGGCGTTAAGATCCCTCTCGGTATACTCGATATTACATTCTACAGAGATGATCTTTCCAAGCTTTCCGCACATCCCGTAGTAAACGGCACGGATATCCCGTTTGATGTTAACGGTAAGAAGATCGTTCTTGTAGATGATGTTCTTTATACGGGACGCACTATCAGATCGGCGATCGATAATATATTTGATATGGGAAGACCCGAGTGTATTCAGCTCGCTATCCTTATTGACAGAGGTCACAGACAGCTTCCTTTCAGAGCTGACTATGTCGGTAAGAATGTTCCTACATCGATTCATGAGCATATTAAAGTTGAACTTGAGGATGTCGACGGCACCAATCAGGTTCTACTCGTTAAGGAGGAAGAATAAATGGGACTTAAGAGTAAAGATCTTCTGGGAATGAAGCAACTGACTCCCGAAGAGATAATGGAGATCCTTGATACCGCTAAGACCATGAAGATGGTAATAGCATCTGC
>CACZPC010000185.1 GCA_902782985.1 Oscillospiraceae bacterium | reverse complement strand
TTGTCGGTATTGGAAGATCCGCGGGAAGTGGTATATGCCATTAAAACGGATCCGTCTACATAGTATATGCCTCCATAGTAATAGTCCTGATATGCATTGTTCTCGGTAGCAGATACATTGAATATGATATACCCTGTATTACCGTCGAGGTTTGCATCCGTATAGCCTGTGTAATCATCGTCATTGATCGTTTCCAGATAAGAATCGTAAAGCAGTTCGAAATCAACAAATCCATTGTTGTCTTCATAAGAGAAGTATACAGAGCCGGATTCCGCAGTCATATAAGAATATTCGCCGTAGCCCCAATCGTCGCAGCTCATTCCGACCGCTTCGCAGGCATCGGAGAAATCCGAGCGGGAAAGCGGAGATATACTGTTTATCCACACCAGATCTCCGATATCGGAGTAGAAACTGTATACCTTCAGAGTGTCCCGGGCGTTGTCATCTACGATCTTCCATTCGCCCTTATCGGATTTCAATTCCATGGTCAGCGATATATCGATGGTATTATCCATCTCGTCTTCAAGTGCTTCCAGATAGTCTTCTTCATCATCCCTGTCACGCAGTTCTTCGTAGATATCCATATAGTTGATGACGGTATAAGTGATATCTATTTTTGCTTTCGTATCTTTTATCGAGACGGATGACTTATCAACCTCATAACTCATGTTATCGAGGATCATGGAATATACGTCCTCGAGATGTTTTTTGTCATTGTATTTGTCAAGGTATTCTTCCAGTACCTCTGAAAAATCGTCATCATCCATTACAAATTCCGCAATGCTGTCTGCATCACCTGAAAGCATCGCGCCGGCGTAGTTTTCTGCGACCTCGATGATCTTTTTCTTTTGTCCGAATGAAGAGCATCCTGTCATTGACATAAGAACTGATACAGTCAGGATCAGTGCTATACTGTCTCTTTTTCTCATCACGATATCCCCCTTAAATCTATTTTATTATAGCATAAGGGGTGTCTGCATTATGGAGAATCACATCAGGTCATTTTTGGGGGAAGACGATGCAACCTTTTCGCACGGATTACGTCTTTATGGATATAAATACTTAATAGGAGGGTGCTTAATGAAGATCTCAAAATCAAAAGATTATAAGAAGCCTTTATACGCTCTGGGCGCCGCAGCGGTATTGGTAGCGGCATCGCTGACCGGATGTCACTCCGGGGTCGAGCTTGAAGGTGAAACACAGACTGCAGATTCCGATGACAGGGATACTTCCACGAGTATTGTGGAGCTCGAAGGTGTGGCAGAGACCGCCGCCTCCGAGAGTATTGTTGAGAATGAAGAAACAGCTGATCCCACTGCTTCCGAGGAAAGTAAAGTTGATTGCTCGGAGACTGAAGATGAATTGGAGCTCGAAGGCGGTGTAGCTTTAGCTGACTAAGGGAACGGAAAGCTTATGAACCTGACTCTTCACCTTACCGATAACTGTAATATGGATTGCGGATATTGTATCCGCGAGAAGTGCCCCAAGGATATGTCCGAGGATGTGCTTTACCGTGCCTGTGATCTTGCTTTTTCCAAAGGCGACAGGGCAGGGCTTTGCTTCTTCGGAGGCGAGCCTTTGCTTAAAAAAGATCTTATATACAAGGCGCTTGACTATTGTGAAGAGAAGTCAAGAGATACGGGGATCAGATTCGATTGTAAGATGACAACCAACGGCTCTTTGCTTGATGAGGAATTTCTGAAACGCGCGGCAAAGGCGAGGATGAAGATCGGACTGTCATTCGACGGCACTGCGCAGGACATATGCAGAGTATTTAAGGGCGGGGCCCCCACTTCCGAAGTCGTGGAGGAGAAGGCAAAGCTCCTTCTTAAATACATGCCGGATTCCGCCGCTCTTGCCACTATAGCTCCTCAGGCTGTGCCATATTACTCCGAGTCCGTCAGATATCTTCACAGACTGGGGTTCAAAGATATATCCGTGGTCATAGCATACGGGGAAAAAGTCAACTGGACTGATAAGGATCTTGAGGCATTAAGAGTGCAGCTTCAGGACACATGCAGCTATCTTAAGGAGATATTCCTTGAAGGCAGAAGGCTTCATGTAGGACCCATATGTTCCAAGATAAAAGAGTGCATAAGGGATAAGAATCCTTCTGAACGCTGCCATCTCGGTGTAAGGCAGATGCCTGTTGATCCCAAGGGCGATCTGTATCCGTGTACTTCCTTCATAGGAGATGAGAGATATCTTCTCGGCAATGTCTTTGACGGCATAGACCGGGAAAGAGTAAAGGAGATCGCGGGAAGATCTTCTATTCCTTCCACATGTACAGGATGCGATCTTATCAAGCGCTGTACCAATTCCTGCGGATGTGCCAACAGGATGAATACGGGAGATGAGAATAAAGTTTCACCTCTTCAGTGCACTTATGAGCGTATGCTTATAGAGGTAAGCGATGCATTAGGAGAGGAATTATATAGGATCGATCCGCAGAGATTCGCGAAATTATTCTGCTGATCAGACGTAGGATATCCCCCGCAGATCATTTGACCGCGGAGGATACTCCGGCTTAATATTCACATCTTACGGTTTTATCAGTTGGAGCAGTGCAGGAAGTGCGAAGTCGTATCAAATGTTATCGGACCTTCTGCTGCGATCTTGTTCTTGAAGTATTCCTTTATCTTCTTCTCGTTTGCGGTGAAGAACTTTGACTGTGATTCAAAAAGACGCATAAATCTGTCGAATATATCGTCTTCGTTGTCATATCGGTAAGAAGATGTAAGCGGCACTATATCGATCTTGGTAAAATGTTTGCCGACCATCTCACGGAACTTTTCTTTCTGTGCTGTCAGATCGGCGATATTATCGTCAACAAACGAATATGTAAGACCCATATCCTTCAGTGCATCCTTGACATAAGTATCCCAATCGCTGTTGTCGGGACCGTTGACGGAGAAGAAGCCGTCCTTGCCCAGAAGCTTCGCTGCATGTGCGATCATTGCTTCGGGGTCCTTGAGCTCCTTATAGACATAGTGCATTATGATCCTGTCATATGTCTTCTCGCTTTCTATCTTCTCCCAGGAAGATCCCTCTTCAAGATCTGCGAAAGTAAGATCGATGTTAACGTCAGCGGGAAGCTTGCTTTTATTTTCGCTTATGAACTTCTCGAAATCATCAGCCCAGGTCCCCTTAAGATCGTAAGCATAGACCATTGTCCCTTCGGGGATGATGTTCCAGTTATTTCTCCATATCTTGGAGAAGCCGCATCCGAGGTCAAGTACTTTAAGATCCTTCTCGAAATGCATCGTCCTGAATATCTGCACATACCAGTCTTCGCTTACGGTGTGCTTAAGACCTTTATAGTGATTAAGATCCGCCGTCTGATCCAGTGATACGCTTTGTACTATCGATGCCACATCGTCCCAGTCAAGGTCTTCTTTCCTTAACAGTACTCTCTTTATCGCATCGATAACCATCTCTGTCTGATAGCGCTTCTCATCCATTATCTTAAGCTGCATCTCAAGTGCTTCCTTGATGTCTGCGGCATCTCCGGATGTTAAGTTGTCGCGAATCTCTTCAAGGGAGAATCCGATCTTTTTAAGAGCCACGATCTTCTCTAAGATCTGAAGAGCTTCCCTGTCGTAGAGACGGTAATTGCCTTCTGAGTAATCTGTCGGCTTCAGAAGACCTTTCTCGTCGTATAGGCGAACTGCTTTCTGTGATACACCTGCCTTCCTGGCGATCTCTCCCGATGTCATTTTGTCGTCCATTTGTATGGCCTCCTTTATGTTGATGACCTAAGCCTAAGGGGTTCCCCAAGGGGAGAGTCAACAGGTATCTTAAATTTTCTTTTGTCTTCTCGGATAATAGTACCATATCGAGATTATGCATGATGTTATAATGAAGACAACATGTGATCAGGAATACAGATAAAGGGGTATTTTATGTTTTGCAGTAAATGCGGTACAAAGCTGGAAGAACAGGACAGATTCTGTAAGGCGTGCGGAGCTCCTGTCATGATGCCCCTCAGTCGGGGTCCGGAACAGACGGATAAGGCTCCGGGGGAGCAGGCTTCGATGCCGTCACCTTCACCGTCACCCTTATCCTCAGAAGACACTCGAACCCCTCGAAGACCGTGGGTCGCCGAGTTTATCGTTAACATCATGGCTATGCTTGTAATGTTCGTAAATATCGTGCCGATGTTCTTCGTGTCAGCTCTGTCATTCGGATTAGCTCCGTTTATAATGATGCTTAATGCCGATATGGATTTTGCCGTTATCCTTCTTCTTCTTTTGCTGACTTGTGTCTCGGGAGGTGCGGCTATACTGTCGGTCATATTCAGGATCATTGCTTATTCCGATGCCAAGAAAAAGGCCGTATCCAAGAGCAATAAGAGGATCGTTACTTCATGCATCCTGATCGCTGCGGCTGCTCTGATCGATATTCCCATCGTCTTTATTTCATATAATTACTACGATCCGAAGGATTTCTCTTTTGTCATCATGGGTGTGGCTATTATACTTTCGATCGCAGTTACGGTCATGTCCATAGTAGACAGTAAGCGCATGAAAGCACGTTTGGAACAATAATCTTGATCACAGGAGAGCTGTATGGATATCAAAGACCTGAAGTGGACAAGAGAACCCGCCGATCATAAGATCACGCCCGATCGCATCGAGATAGTCACCGAGCCGCATACGGATCTGTGGCAGAGGACGTATTATCATTTTCGAAATGATAACGCTCCGGTGCTTCAGTTCGAGACGGAGGAGAGATTCTTTTCTTTTATCGTGAAGACAGACTATACGGAGAGTCATCACAGATTCGATCAGTGCGGTATCGTAATGTATCTCGACAGCGATAACTGGCTGAAGGGATCGGTGGAATTTGAAAACGAGAGCTTTCAGCACCTCGGATCGGTCGTAACAAATCACGGATATTCCGATTGGGCGACTACAGCCATACCCGCTGATGTGAAGACAATGTGGTACAGATTCAGCCGCCGCGAGGATGACTACTGTATAGAGTGCTCCGAAGACGGCGTGAGCTTCACGCAGATGAGAGTCTGTCATATGTGGGAAGGCTCAGGTAAGATAAGATTCGGTATCTATGCATGCAGTCCTGAAGATTCAAGCTTTAAGGCTGTCTTTACTGATCTTAAGATCACCGAATGCGTATGGCAGCCGCATGACGGACAGCAGCCCGACTGATCCGCAGGATTCGTGGAGATCGTGAAGTGAGAGACAGAGGATTTCTTGACAACTATAAATATGTATTCGATCCTGATGGTGCGTATGGAGG
>CACZPC010000184.1 GCA_902782985.1 Oscillospiraceae bacterium | reverse complement strand
ATTTCATTAGGCATATAAATAACAAGGAGGAAAAGAATGAAAATGCTGAAGAACAGAAACAAAAAAGGTATGGGTACCGTGGAAACGGTAATCATAATCGCAGTGCTCGTAGGTCTTGCTCTGGTATTCAGAGAAGGTCTTATGACATATGCCGGCAGGGTAATGTCATTTGTCTTTGATGACGGCAGGATAACAAGCGCTTTCGGCTGATAAAGGAACATGACAGAAATGGATATAAGAAAAGGTCCGTACGGACAGTTTGCAATACTAAAGCTCGATGAAGGAATGGTCGTATCCGAATATGCCGTTGAAATGATCAGGAACGATATCACCGGATGTGCTCTGCCGGTGTACCTGAACGATACATCTTTCGGAAGAGAACTCGCCTTTGATTGTACCGGTATGATCAAGCTGTCAGATACTGACTCGGCGGTCAACATAAAAAGAAGCAGAAATGCCATAGCGGAGCTTTTTGACGCTATAGCAGACCTGTCAGATAAACTGTTGTCCCCCGGGAATATGATATGGGATACAGACTGGTTGTTCCTGGATAAAGAAAATAATAAGTTAAAGCTATGTATCAATCCTGCACAAACATCCGAGGATAAACTTAAGCTGTCTTCCCTTGACGATTCCGCCACACAATCCTTTCTGTCACATCCTTTTTTCGGTAAAGTCCTTACATCACAGGAGAGGGATTCGTTACTTTATGCGATAAGAGATAATGATGAAGAACTCTTGAGGCAGGCAGCCGAAAATATAAGAAATTATCCTGTTGATATAAGGAGCTGTCCTACAGGTAAGATCCCGAAGGGCATGATCGCCACTGCGACAGTTGCTGTGATCTCATTGGCTTTTATGTCCTTCGGTGAGATCTTCCTCTCTTTTCTATTCTTTATATTTTCATGCTTCCTTCTGATCCCATGTATTTTAAAGACGAAGCACGGCAGATCAGGTCGGGATGAAGAATCATCCTACGACAAGACAAGGATATTATTTGAAAGTGAGAAAAACAGGACCGGAACCATCACTTGTCTCATGCTGTCTTATAATGACAACGGTCAGCAATACACGAAGGCAATATATACCACCAGAGCTACATTGGGTTCAGATTGCTTCCTGTCGGATATAACGATAGATACACCTGATATCTCTCCTCTTCATCTGGAGATAATCAGAAATAAGGATGGATTCGGGATAATCGACAGATCAGATGATAATTCATCCTATCTGGACAATATAAGACTTGAACCCGGAAAGCCTTATGAGATCAGGGACGGACAGACAGTGATCTGCGGAAGAACAGAGATAAGGATATCTCTGGGTCTCAGATAAGTTCAAGCTCAGTAAGTCTCTGCTTCTGATGATCGCTTCCGTACAACTCTATAAGGTGGATCCTCGCCTTGATCCTCATAAGCTTCTGATCGACTTCCTTTAGAGCATATTTTCGTGAAGAAGGATCTTCTATCTTAAGAAGTTCCTCACGTTCACGCTTTTCTTCATCAGCAGCTTCTCTGATCCATCTGACGTGTATATCGTTCGGATATTCAGCGGAGTTACAAACTACAAGAACAAGCTTCTGGCCTACTTCGGCATATCCCTCCGATACGGTGAAATGCTCGATCTTATCATCAGTCCTGACCGTAACGATACCCGGCTTCAAAGCCAGGACCAGCGGTGTATGACCTGCCATAAAACCGATCTCACCGTCAAGAGTCGGCAGGATGACTGACGATACCTTATCTTCGAAGAAGTTCTTATACGGAGTTACTACCGTGAACTTTACCTTGTTAGTATTCTTCTCTGCCATCAGATCTTAGATTCCTTATAAGCCTTGATGACATCATCGATATCACCCTTCATGAAGAAGCACTGCTCAGGGATATGATCAAGCGAACCGGAAATGATCTCACCGAATGCCTTGATCGTCTTCTCGAGAGGTACGTATCTGGGCTCAAATCCCGTAGTCTCAGCAGTGACGAAGAAGGGCTGGGACAGATATCTCTGGATCTTTCTTGCACGTGCTACTGTCTGACGATCCTTCTCTGACAATTCCTCCATACCGAGTATGGCAATGATATCCTGAAGTTCCTTATATCTCTGGAGTATCTCCTGAACCATTCTGGCCACATTATAATGCTCCTTACCCACTATCTCTTCGGAAAGGATCCTGGACGAAGACTCAAGAGGATCTACGGCAGGATATATACCGAGCTCTACTACCGATCTTGAAAGTACGATATTGGCATCAAGATGCGCGAATGTCGTAGCAGGCGCAGGGTCTGTAATATCATCCGCAGGGACATATACGGCCTGAATGGATGTTATCGAACCGTTACGGGTGGAAGTGATCCTCTCCTGAAGTTCACCTACCTCATTGGAAAGCGTAGGCTGATAACCTACGGCTGAAGGAATCCTTCCGAGAAGAGCCGATACCTCGGAACCTGCCTGTACAAATCTGTAGATATTATCGACGAAGAGGAGAACATCCTTCTTCTTGGTATCTCTTAAATACTCGGCCATGGTAAGTCCGGTAAGAGGAACTCTCATCCTGGCACCTGAAGTCTCATTCATCTGGCCGAATACCATTATGGTCTTATCAAGAACGCCGGATTCCTTCATCTCACCCCAGAGGTCATTACCTTCACGGCTTCTCTCGCCGACTCCGGTGAATACTGAATATCCGCCGTGCTCCGAAGCGATATTTCTTATAAGCTCGAGGATAAGGACTGTCTTACCTACACCGGCACCTCCGAAGAGACCGATCTTACCTCCCTTACTGAAAGGAACGAGAAGATCGATAACCTTAATTCCCGTCTCAAGGATCTGAGTAGAAGGATATTGATCGGTAAAAGAAGGAGCGGGTCTGTGGATCTCCCAATGATCCTCGGCATCAACGGGACCCATATTATCGATAGGTCGACCGAGTGCATCGAAGAGTCTTCCGGTGATCTTCTCGCCGACGGGTACCTTTACGGAAGATCCCAAAGACTCGGCAACAAGTCCCCTCATAAGACCTTCTGTAGCATTAAACGATACACATCTTACGACATTACCGCCTCTTTGCTGGAGTACTTCGGCAAAGACGTCAGACTCCGAATCCGTACCGTCTTCTTTTACATGGATCCTTACTGCATCATTTATCTTCGGTATCTCACCGGGACGATATTCACAGTCTATAACCGGTCCTATTATCTGTACTACTTTTCCCTTTGCCATCTCATTATCTCCTGCAATTCATTTCGCTTTATAGATTATCAGCCTGCTGAGCTCCGTTTATGATCTCTGTAAGCTCATTCGTGATCTTGGCTTGTCTTGCTCTATTGCTTATGAGCCTTAATCTGTCGATCATCTCTTCGGCATTCTTCGTCGCATTATCCATAGCCGTAAGTCTGGCCGTCTGCTCACTGGCATATGCATCCACCATTGCTCCGTAGATAACCGCATTAAGATATGTATCGATAAGGAAATCGAATACCTGATGCGGATCAGGGAGATATTCCATCGGTGCATTTCCGTCAGTTGCAATACCGGCATTTCCCACATCACGGGGAAGGATCTTGTTCAAAGACTTCATATCAACCGGAGCAAGTCTTACTGCGACAGGGACCATATTCGAAGCGGATTCCATCCTTGTATAGATAAGATATACCAGATCGAATTCTCCCGAGAGAAACTTCTGCCTTATGGTACTTCCTACCTTTCGAGCCTGATAGAAGTTGGGTTCGGCGATAGGGAAAGAGAAATCCTGATCGACATTGTAGCCGTTCCTGGTAAGCTTCTCTCTGGCAAGTTTGCCGAATACATAAAGCTTATACTCGGTAGAGATGCCCTTACGGGTATTCTCGAGGATCTTACCACGGATATGCTCCTCGGTGATCTTTACCATATTGTTGTTATATGCACCGGCAAGTCCCTGATCTCCGCTTAATACGAAAGCTCCGATACGCCATGTCTCACCCTTTTTCTTCTCATTTAATTCGAAGAAAGGGTTGTTGATCTTCTCGGAATTATTCCTGATCTCCTGCATACTCTCCGCACATAGCGAAAAGAACGGATGCACCGATTCGTGAAGGATAAGAGAACGACGCATCTTGGCAGAGCTGACAAGCTGCATGGCATTTGTCATCTGTCCGATATCATTTACGCTCTTTATTCTCTTTTTTATCGCATTAAGGTTTTCCATTTTTAAGATCAGTCTTCTTCCATATACTCTGAATGCTCGGCAAGGAAAGTCTGCTTGAATTCCGCGATCACCTTATCAAGCTCGGAAGCCGTATCTTCCTCGAACTTCTCGGTCTTCTTTATCTTATCCATGACCTCGGGATGAGATATACGGATATAATCGATAAAGTCGGAATAGTATTCTTTGATGTCTTCCTTAGCCAGGAAATTCATGCTGTCAGACGTAGCCATATAAAGGATAACTACCTGCTCCTCCATAGACCACGGACTATACTGATCCTGCTTTAAGACCTCATTCAGGACTATTCCTCGCTTAAGCTGCAATTGCGTATTCTCATCAAGATCAGAACCGAACTGAGCAAAAGATGCCATTTCTCTTGCCTGAGCAAGAGCGATACGAAGAGGTCCGCCGACCTTTTTGGTAGCTTTTGTCTGAGCCGCACCGCCGACACGCGATACGGAAAGACCGGCATTGATGGCAGGTCTTTGACCCGAGAAGAAGAGTTCGGGAGCAAGATATATCTGACCGTCCGTTATGGAAATAACATTAGTCGGAATATATGCGGAAATATCGTTACCTAATGTCTCAATGATAGGCAGAGCGGTAATCGAACCGCCTCCCTTGCTTTCACTGAGCTTAGCAGCACGTTCCAAAAGTCTTGAATGCAGATAGAATACATCACCCGGATAAGCCTCACGTCCCGGAGGTCTTCTTAAGAGAAGCGATATGGCACGATATGCCTGAGCATGCTTACTTAAGTCGTCGTAGACGATGAGAACATCCTTATGCTCGGAGTACATGAATTCCTCGGCGATAGCGCAGCCCGAGAAAGGCGCGATATACTGAAGGGATGCAGACTGGGAAGCACTGGCTGCCACAACTATCGTATAATCGAGAGCTCCGTACTTTTCGAGAAGATTGACGGTAGCTACGATATTACTCATCTTCTGACCGATGGCAACATAAACGCAGATGGTATCCTTATCTTTCTGATTGATTATCGTATCAATTGCTATTGCCGTCTTACCTGTCTGACGGTCACCGATTATAAGTTCTCTCTGACCTCTTCCGATTGGAGTCAATGCATCGATAGCCGTAATCCCCGTATGAAGAGGTTTATTTACCGGAGATCTGTCTACGATCGTAGGAGCAGGCGATTCGATTGGACGCATCTTGGTATATCTTATGATGCCCTTGCCGTCGATAGGCTTTCCGAGGGGATCGACTACTCTTCCGAGAAGACCGACGCCGACAGGTACGGATACAGTGGACCTGGTCCTCTTACATACCATGCCCTGTACTACATCGTCAGCTCCGGAAAGAAGGACTACACCTACCTTATCTCTTTCGAGATTCAATGCGATTCCGTATCCGCCACAGGAAAAACCTACGAGCTCGGAGAGCATGCAATGCTCAAGTCCGGATACAGTCGCAACGCCGTCACTTACGCTCTGGACGATTCCGACTTCCTCGATATTATCAGCACCCGCAAAAGCCTGCTGTACACGCTTAGTAAGCTCATCATGATCAAGCCCCTTGATCTCCGCATTATCAATACTTACGGCTGATGACTCGGGGAACTGGCTTATAGCCTCGCTGATATTCTCATGTATCTTATCTTTATCGAAAACAACTTCGCCTTCTTCATCGATACCCACATCAATCGAACGGGAACGCTTAACGAAGCTTCCGATCCTCTGAAGCTGACCCTGAACACTGTAATCGTAACGGCTGCCTAGTGCGTAGATAACAAATCCGCCGATCAGAGTCTCATCGGTCTCAAACTCAAGATCATAATCCTTGATACCGAACTTGCCTGCGAAATTGGAGGCGATGATCCCGACCTGATCCTCAGGTATATCACCTGCAGTAACTACACGAATGATCAAAGGCGTATCAGGAGTCTGATCAATTACCTTAGCCAATCTTATTCACCTCATTCTCAAGTACTTCGTCAGTATATTTGTCGGATATCTGCTTGAGCTTGGACTCGGATACTACATCTCCGATAACCTTGCCTGCGATCTCTACGGCAAGATCAGAGATCTGATCCTTCATCTCCTCAAGTGCGACTTTCTTGATCCTCTTGGAATCGTTCTCTGCTCTGCTTATGATGTCAGAAGCATCATCGTTGGCCTTTTCCTTGATGATCTCAGCCTGGGTCTCTGCATTCTCTCTGGAAGTCTCCAGGATCTCCGATGCCTCGATCCTTGCATCATCAATAGCCTTCTTACTCTCTTCCTCATGCTTCTTGGCTTCTTCAGCAGCCTTCTGAGCTTCCTCAAGAGAGTTATTGATCTGATCCTGTCTGTTCTTCATGATACCGAGGATCGGCTTAAAGAGTAGCTTCTTGATTATCAAATATGTAATGAATACATTTATCACCGTAAAAAGTGCGGTAACAGCGTATCCTCCGAGCTGATCGGCAGAGAAGAGAGATGATTCCTCCTCAAGGGCGACAGCCAAATACATTGCATTTAAATAAGTCATTTTTCTTCGTCCTTCCCTTTATCACTTGACCGTAAAGATCAAAAGGAGTGATACAACAAGTGAATAGATAGCAAGTGACTCGATGAAAACGATAGCAGTAAGAAGGAGTGTCTGGATCTTACCGAAGATCTCAGGCTGTCTTGCACCTGCCTCGAGAGCGTGGCTTGCAGCAAGACCCATACCGATACCGGTACCGAGAGCACCGAGACCGATAGCAAGACCGGCACCTAAAGCAGCCATAGCCCTGGGTGATGTCTCCAAAAGGATAGGAGCAAGATTCATAAGATTATCCATATATAATTACCTCCGAAATTGTTTACAGTTTAAATGTTTATCAGGCAGCAACAGGCGCTGTCTCTTTTGCTTTCTTGGCTTTTTTCTTCTTCTCGAAAAGCTCCGGATGCTCATGGTACTCATGACCGACTTCTACGATCTCTCCGATATATGACATCGTAAGATAGGAGAATACGACAGCCTGCAGAAGACCGTCAGCCAGATCGAACCATAATCCGAATACCGCGGGCAATACCACGGGCACAAGGATATAAAGGAATTCCATAAATACGAATGCACCGAAAACATTACCGAAAAGTCGAAGTGCGAGCGAACAGGGCTTGATTATCATATCAAGTATCTTGAACGGCAGCAGTGCCGGCATGGGAGATGTCATCGAAGCCCAAAATCCCTTAAATCCGACAAAACGTATAGATACATATATGACATATACTATCGCTACCAAAGCCATTGCCACAGGGAACGCGATATTCTTTGCCGGAGGCGAAAGCTTAAATGCGGAAATAACATTACATCCTGCGATGATAATACCGATCGTACCTATCATCGGAGCAACATGCTCAGCTTCCTTCCTGTTCATGCCGAAGCTCATAGCAGTAGTAACAACAAGATCCACCAGCATTTCGAGAAATGCCTGACGCTTATTAGGTTTTATCTTGGGATCTCGTGCCATCGAGCAGAAGATCAGCAGCATTATACCAATCGCTATCCAGGATACGATAATGGCATCCGTAAGAAGCACCTTTATTCCGTCACCGATGACAAAATAGTGTTTCCACTGAAGGATACCCTCGTTGATCTCTTCGCCGATATCACCGATCTTTATCTCTTCGATCAGATGATCAAGGAACGACTTAAGAAAGCCGTCTCCGGCAAGGAGTCTTGTAAGATGTGTCTCCACCAAATCACCTCTAATCCATTGACTGTAGATATTTATATAATATTCTATCACGCACGGATACAGTCAGATACGTGCGTGTGTCTGAAATCAGTTTGTTCCGAAGAGTCTGTCACCTGCATCTCCGAGACCCGGAACGATGTAGGAATGATCATTGAGCTTCTCGTCCTTAGCAGCACAGAAGATGCGAACATCGGGATGATCGGAAGTTACTCTGTTGATTCCCTCGGGAGCGGCAATAAGGCACATAAACTTTATATTATTGATGCCTCTGTTCTTAAGGAATGTGATAGCCGCCGAAGCGGAACCTCCTGTAGCGAGCATGGGATCGAGGAGAATGACCTCCCTCTCCGCAATATCCTCGGGAAGCTTACAGTAATACTCGACGGGCTCAACCGTGACGGGATCTCTGTAAAGACCGATATGACCGACTCTGACATTGGGGATAAGTTCTACCATACCGTCTACCATACCAAGACCTGCTCTCAATATGGGAACGATAGCGATATCCTTACCCGCCAACATATTGACCTTAGCCTTAGCTACGGGAGTTTCTATCTCGACTTCCTTCATGGGAAGATCTCTTGTTACTTCATATGCCATGAGCATAGCGATCTCAGATACGAGCTCACGGAATTCCTTGGTGCTTGTATTCTTGTTACGAAGAAGTGATACCTTATGCTGAATAAGGGGATGATCGAAAACAAATACATTATCTGCCATAGCTAAAGACCTCCGTCGGATTATTTAAAGAGCTTTTCTTCCTGCGCCTTGATATCGTTAACTCTTACTGCATGCCTGTCGCCTGCGAAAGGCTCATCAAGGAATGCATCGACCATGGCAAGAGCAACAGCCTGACCCGTAACTCTGGCACCCATGGCCATTACCTGAGCATCGTTATGCTGACGACACATCCTGGCAGTATATTCATTACTGCAAAGTCCGCATCTGATGCCCTTGAACTTATTAACCACGATAGAGATACCGATTCCGGTACCGCATATAGCGATTCCTCTGTCAGCCTTACCCTCAAGTATGTCACCTGCGATCTTCTGACCTGCTTCAACATAGCTGAAAGGCTCGCTTCCATTCGGTGCACCTCCGTCTATTACTTCGATGCCCTTCTTCTCAAGGTGCTCCTTGACCTTCATGCGAAGATCAAATCCGGCGTGATCTGATGCAAGTGTTATTATCATATATTTCTCCTTATATGTTTGAATTTCTTATTACCGGAAGCATAATCGCCCACGATATCACCATTACCGTAAAGCTTATACTTATATGAGACTAATCCCTCGAGTCCTACGGGACCTCTGGCATGGAGCTTCGATGTACTTATGCCTACCTCGGCTCCGAATCCGTATCTGAATCCGTCAGCAAATCTCGTCGAACAGTTCCAGAGAACACTGCCTGAATCTACGGAATCCATGAAAGCCTCAGCCTTTTCCTTATCCTCAGTTATTATGGCGTCAGTATGACCTGAACCGTAAGTATTGATATGATCTACGGCTTCGGAAATACCGTCTACAAGCTTTACGGATACCTTGTAATCAAGATATTCATGATGCCACTGCTCTGCCTTCTCACAATTGAAAAGCCCGGAAACTTCATCATCTCCGAATACTTCTACATTGTTATCTCTTAACGTTGAAATAAGCTCTGGAAGAAGAGTATCCTTCAAGTCTCTGTCGACCAGGATTGTCTCTGTTGCATTACAAACGGATACATACTGAGTCTTGGCATCAAGAACTACCTTAAGAGCCTTCTTATGATCACAATCAGAAGCTATATAAGTATGGCAAACACCATCGGCATGTCCCATGACCGGTATCAGCGTATTCTTCATAATATACTGAACGAATGCATTGGAACCTCTGGGAATGATCAGATCGACATACTTATCGAGAGCAAGCATTGCATTTACGTCTTCTCTTGTAGTAATGAGATGAAGCCATCCCTCGGGAAGCCCTGCCGCAACACCGGCTTTGTATATGATATCGGCAAGTACTCTGTTAGTATTCTCAGCCTCTCTTCCTCCCTTGAGGAAAACGGAATTACCGCTCTTAAGACACAGAGAAGCTATCTGAACAAGAGCATCAGGTCTGGACTCGAAAATAACACCGATAACACCGATAGGACAAGTAACACGATAAAGATCAAGTCCGTCATCAAGTGTAGTATGAAGAAGCTTTTTGCCGACCGGATCATCTAGAGTGATAAGGCTCTCAATACCGTCGGTGACTTCTTTAAGTTTCTTGGAATCAAATCTGAGTCTCTTGAGCAAAGGTGTCTCCAGATCCTCTTCTTCGGCTTTCTTAAGATCTTCGTTATTGGCTTTAAAGATCATTTCAGAAGAATCAAGAAGTGCTTTTGAGATGGCCGCGAGTGCATTATTCTTGCAATCAGAGCCGAGAACAGCCATAAGATGCGATGCTTTCTTGGCCGAAACTGCTGCTAAAGTAAGATCAGACATAACTACTCCCCTTTTAATTCTCATACGATTATAACACTCATGTTACAGGGATTTGTGAACATTTTTAGTCAAAGGGAATTTATTTATTGACATAGAAACGGCTTTTTCGGCGTAAAAGTAATGAACATTTTTGTTCATAATGTTCATAAGTCTGTCGATAACTGTAAAACAACGCTTCGATTTTCAAAATATCTCACGAACCCCGAAGTTATTGAGTCCGGAATTACGAACATGAAATATTACGAAACAATTACACTAATATTTCAGTTGGATTAACGCCCGAGTTATAGCATTTCGAGGCAAATCGAACAGACGTTCAAACCATGTGATGTCCACCGCTCGCGGACAAGAAATTCATTAAAAAAGGTCTTGACATCATCATTCTTAATCTTTCTGCGAAAAGCACTATTTCTGTTATAATAATCGATATGAAAATCACAGTTACAGTGCTCTTTGGTCTTGAGAGCTTAGTAAGAGAAGACCTGACAAATATAGGTTATGAACGCGAACAGATCACCGTCTCGGACGGCATGGTCGAGCTGATCGTTCCTGACGATAACTGGCCATTGGATGTTGCCAGAGTCAATATGTGGGTCAGACGCGGCGAAAGAGTATTCTTCGAGGTCGGTGCATTCTTTGCGGACAGCTTTGAGAGATTCTTCGATGAGACCGAGTCTTTGCCCTGGAATGAATTTATCCCCGCAGGATATGAATTTATAGTCAACGGCTATTCACGCAAGTCAAAGCTCTTCGGCATCAGCGCCCTTCAGAGCCTGACGAAGAAAGCGATCGTCAAATCCCTCTGCACTGCCCGCGGTATCGGTGATAATGGTATTATCTCAGAAGACAGGAACAAGGGTACTGTAAGGATACAGTTCGGAATAGTCGACGACAATGTAAGAATGATGATCGATACATCAGGTGACGGTCTTCATAAGAGAGGTTACCGACCTCTTACTCATGAAGCCCCTATCAGAGAGACATTGGCTGCCGGTATGGTCTCTATCGCAAGATACAGACCATTCGGATATGAAGCATTGGTCGATCCGTTCTGCGGTTCAGGTACTATACTTATCGAGGCTGCTCTTATGGCTGCCGGTGCCGCTCCGGGAAGACAGAGAGATTTTGGCTATGAATCTCTTCCGTATATCGGTGCGAAATCCAAAAAGGAAGCTTTGGATGAAGCCTTATCACTTGAGGATCTTACGCCTACGGATGATGTATTCTACTTCGGATCTGATATCGATCCGAAGGCAGTATCTAATGCAAGGACGAATGCCAAGGCAGCAGGTGTTGAAGGGTTTATAAAATTTGCCGTAGCAGATGCAGAGACAAGGACTCCCTCCGCCCTTGCCAAGATCACCTCTATGAACAGGCAACTTGTGCTTACAAATCCGCCATACGGAGGAAGACTTATGACACCCGAGGAGGCAGACGAGATCTATAAGATGATCGCCAGGACCTACCTGACCAATAAGGGGACATGCCAAAAGGGAATCAGGCTGTCGGTCATCTCCCCTGATGATACTTTCGAGAGGGCGATCGGACACAAGGCAGATAAGCGCACAAAGCTTTATAACGGCAATATCAAATGTCAGTT
>CACZPC010000183.1 GCA_902782985.1 Oscillospiraceae bacterium | reverse complement strand
GATCCCGTCGGTGCCGTCGGCGTTCACTGCGCAAACGGTATCCTCGGTACTATCCTCGCAGGTGTACTTGCAACTAACACATCTTCCGCAGGCGTTGACGGTCCCGTATATGCACTTATCCACGGCACAGACATGGCTGCAGCTTGGAAGGTCGTAGGCGTACAGTTCCTCGGTATATTCTGCATCATCATATGGACAGCGATCCTTATGGGAGCTACATTCGTTATCATCAAGAAGACTGTAGGTCTTCGTGCTTCAAGAGAAGACGAGATCGAAGGTATGGATATCTCCGAGCACGGTCTTACAACAGCTTATGCAGGATTCAAGTTCGCTCCTCAGGCTATCGTTGAAGGTGCTGAGCCCGTAGTAGTATCAGGTGACGTTCCCGAAGCTGAGGCAGTCGAAGTCAAGACAGTTCCCGCTTTCGATGTAAAGGCTGATGCAGAAGGACATATCTTCACAAAGATCGATATCGTATGTAAGGAGGCTCGCCTCGATTCCCTTAAGAATGCTCTCATGGGCATCGGTATCACCGGTATGACAGTTACTCACGTAATGGGCTGCGGCGTACAGAAAGGAAGACAGGAGTTCTACCGTGGCGTACCCGTAGAAGCATCTCTCCTTCCTAAGATCCAGATCAGCGTAGTTGTAAGCGCAGTACCCGTTCAGTCCGTTATCGACACAGCTAAGAAGGTTCTTTATACAGGTCACATCGGTGACGGTAAGATCTTCGTAAGCAACGTACAGAACATAGTTAAGGTAAGGACCGGTGAAGTCGGATTTGCGGCTTTGCAGGACGTCGAATAATCAAGACCCGTATTCCTTAATATATACCGCTTGAAGGCGTCGTCACATTCGTGTGGCGGCGCTTTCTAATGCAATAAAACAATGATATAATCACTTCGATATCACTATGGAACAGGGATAAGGGTAATGGAATATATCAAGTCACAGAATCCGGAAAAATACAAATTGGAACTGGCCGAACTGGCCGTTAACGGCGGGACGCTTATCAAGAACCCGAAGGGAGAGCTCAAATCCGTATACGGATTGGTGACGGCGAGCACGATATTGGCCGGATGCGGTCTTTTCCTGACGACATTCGGCTTAGTTGATACTTTGATCAGCGGAAAATTCACCTGGTCAGCAGCTTTGTTTTTCATCGTCATATATGCACTTCTGATATTCATTATTATGATCTCGATCTTAATATTTTCCATGAAAAAGAAAATACTGAATCGAGCTCATAATGACGATCATCTTGATTGTGATAAGGAAGGACTTATATTTATCACTTCCAAAGAAGAACGCAAATCATACTGGGAGAATTATAAGGCAATAAGAGCTTTTAAGTACTCAATAGCCTTTATCCCAAAGGACAGAAAAGGAATGTTTCTCATAGCTCCGATCGAGAATCTTCAGAATGTCATCGAATTTCTTGAAGAGAATGATATCAAGATCGAAGTGATCAGATAACCGATTACTAATACCAACAAAGACGTCGCCTCCGTAACAGGTGCGACGTCTTTTTATATGTCAGTCTTATCGCTGAAGGATCAGGACAGTTCATCGAATCCGACGATCTTCATCTCACGCTTTATCTCTTCATCATTCACCTCGATCCTGATCCTGCCGTTAACGAGCGAGATATCATCATCAGAAGCATACGTATCTTTATTGAGACTGTTATGGATATCGGCTCTCAGATCAGAGCTTTCTATCCTTATGTAAGTCTCCTTCTCCACACCGCCGAATGCAAGTGCATTCTTACCCATGGAATCCATCCTGACTCCCGCCGATCTGATATCAAGATCGGATACTCCCGCCAAAGTGCCGAGACAGGTGGCATTATTGGATCTCATGCTGATATCAACGCTTGCATCCTCTATCTCTACTCTTGCCTTATTACCGGTACATGAACCGACGGCTGTAAGATTATTCCCGCCGCACATAAGATGCGTTGAGGCTTTGGTAATGAGCACGTGGCTCTCCCCGTCCAGAGAACCTATTCCGACGCCGTGACTGGAATTAAGATCCATCTCAAGATTACAGTTGATGACATCGATCTTCTTTCCCTTGAGGATAGATCCGATGCCCACGGTCCTCTTGCCGCCGACTCTTAATGAATACTGCCCCTTCTCGATCCTTATCACACCGCCTGTACCGGAGCCTATACCGACACCCGTAAGACCGTTTCCGGTGATGGTGATCTTACCATCCTGATTAAAGAAGAGTCTGCCGTGCTCTGAATCGATATCGTTACCTATGCCGTAATACTGCGGATCATTTGTCTCGATGATAAGATTACCGTCACCGCTCAATTCCAGCGACGCCGTGCGGTTGACTCTGATACCGATACCTCTGAGTCTGTTATTGCCTTCAAGCTTAATGATCACATCACATTCTTCGGCGATGTCGATACAAGGTCTTCCCTTGATATTCGACAGATCCACATTCTCGAGAGTGATCTCGCCCTGATAGCCCGGAAGCACCTGAATATGTATCTCCGTCTCGAGATTCGGTGCACCGATAATGGAAACATCCTTATAGATAGTTCCTTCTTTACCCACTATGATATCCGTACATCCGTACTTGGCAATAAGAGCAAGAGATACACGATTGCTGTTACCGGCGATATAGACCTGCTTCTCGAAGCCGTCTTCCTTCTCCTGGTAATAAAGACAGATCTCATTACGGATATTGCCGTCTATCCTCTGGATCGGCTCAGCCGAAGGCTTGGCAGTATAAAATCCCTGGATCAGGTCAACACCCATGTGGATAACGGTACGAAGCTCAGCCTGAGTCTCGACGCCCTCTGCAAGTGACAACGAACCGCTGTCATGACAGAACTTGATGATCTCTCTTACGAAATGCTGATTCTGTGGTTTGCTCTCGATCCTGCTCAGAAGTGAACGATCTATCTTTACACAGTTGGGAGTATATCTCAGAAGATTATTGATATTCGAATATCCGGTACCGAAATCATCGATCGCTACTTCAACGCCAAGCTTACTGAAATGATCATTGAAGCGCTGAAGCTCATCGTCACTCATCTCGGCTTCTTCGGTAAACTCTACAACGGCACTTTGACCGTTACGCTTTAAAAGCTCGGTTATCTTGGCGTAGTCCTCCCTCTCGAGAGTGACACCCGGGATACTGTTTATAAAGACCTTATTGCTGCCGAACTTCTCCCTGTTATCCTCAAAGAACGAAAGGATATTGAAGAATGTGGCTTTCTCTACATCCTGAAGACGTCCGAGGATACCCGCATACTTGATTATCTCAAGAGGCGAAATGCGCTCATCCGTGGTCGCACGCATCAGTGCTTCATATGAATAGATCTCACCGTCTCTGGCCCGTACGATAGGCTGAAAATGATAGACCAGCAGATTATCATCAAGTATCCGTGATACAAGGTCGCACTTCGCCTTATCTTCGGGACTTAAGTTCTCATATCTTGCATTACCGATGGCATACTTACTCGTACGCATGCTCTCAAGGAGCTTACGGCTGTTGAGCATAAGAAGCGTACGCCTCAGGACTTCAAATCCTCTGCATACGTCCTCCATCCATTCGCGGTATACCCTGTCATAGCCCCGGGGAGAATCACCGTAACTTATCATGGCATAACCGAAGCATTCATTCTCACAATAGAAAGGTGTAAAAGTATATGCACACGGATGATCACGATCTTCCCCGATATAAGGATGGAGCATCTTCGTATCGAATGCATCGTCGGTATTGATCGTACCTATATTGGTCAGGCTGTTGTAATCGATAGCAAGCACTGACTTATCAGGGTATCCTTTATTATTGACGGAGATCAGATGGTCATCATCTATCTTTTTCCACGGAAGCGACAGACAAAGCGAGAAGCGCTCCGCATCCTTAAGCTGATATGCATATGAATATACCGTGCCAAGGAAGCTCGACAGATCACTTTGGACCATGAGATTCTTTTCCATCATATTGTAGACATCATCATGGCTCTCGCACATACGATCCGTCCCCCATGAATGACGGCAGGGACTGAATGCTTTATAGATCTCATTCTTGGAGAACTTACATCCGCATGTTTGACCGTTAAGGAAATCCGGAACGGCTTTGAAAGGCTTGCTCTTCCGCCCTGCAATGCGGTCCTTGATGCACTCGACCGCATATCGTCCCATGTCCTCATAGGGCATATCGCATGATGTGATGGCCAGGGGGCTGAGCCTGCCTTCCTCGACCGAATCAAAACCCGCTACCGCTATATCCTTGGGGATCTTGATCCCGAGCTCACTTAGAGCATTACAGACTCCGATAGCCATCTCGTCATTTGCACAGACTATGGCTTCGGGAAGTCCGAGGGGACTTTCGATAAATTCCTTGACTGCCAGCTCGCCGCTGCTGTACCAGAAATCACCGTGGAAGATCCTCTCCTCTCTGATCGGAATATCGTAATTCTTCAGGACATCCTCATATGCGCGGAGCCTGTTCATGGCATGTCTGTGCCATCTCTTACCGGAAACAAATGCTATATCCTCATATCCGTGGACATCTATCAAATGCTCCACGATACGTCTCATGCCTTCGTAATCATTCTCCCAGAGTGTCTCGAAATAATCGCTCTCTCTGTCTATTACCAATACGGGACCGTCGTAGACATCCTTGATCCTGACCTCTATCTTTGTAGAAGACATGGGAGTCTGGATGCTGTCCTTAAGTATGATGATACCGTCATAATCACAGGGATCGAAAAGATTATATATATTCATTTCCGCAGCTTCGCGGATCTCGGTATCCTGGTACTTTCTGTACATCGAAAAGATGAAGACGTCACAGTCTTCGGAGAATGCCTGCTCAAGCAATCCTTTAATGAACCGGCTCTGTCTGGCCTCATCCGCCTGACCTGCCAGTAATGCTATCTTCCTTCTCTCTTGCATAGGCAGTACTGCTCCTTCGCAGTCGTCAAGAAATCTTATCCTACTACCTCATTATACGTTCATTTCGAGCTAATAGCCTGAAACAGCGGTAGTTTTTACAAAGGCTTAACAAACAAGAGGCCTATTAATATGTTGTTCAAATCATCGTTATCATTCAGAAGATGACAATTAGCAAAAGTAACAATATAATCAGAACAGGACCTGCCGGCGATATGAAGCCGGCCCGGCCGTCTAAGGGAAAGGAAGTAATATCATGGACAAGAAAGCAATGTATAAACTCTCATACGGATTATTCGTAGTAACATCTTCTCTGGACGGCAGAGACAACGGCTGCATAACAAATACGGCCATCCAGATCACCACT
This sequence comes from Oscillospiraceae bacterium, assembly GCA_902782985.1. Taxonomy (GTDB): domain Bacteria; phylum Bacillota; class Clostridia; order Saccharofermentanales; family Saccharofermentanaceae; genus Saccharofermentans. Next base: position 625 of record CACZPC010000183.1, on the reverse strand, counting down.
GAACCCAATCAGATCGTCCTGGCGGTAAACAAACAGAACTATACCCATGACATGATCAAGGCATCCAAGAAGATAAACATCTCCGTTATAAGCGAAAAAGCAAACTTCGACCTTTTTAAACGCTTCGGCTTCGCATCCGGAAGAGATACCGATAAATTTGCGGGTTTTGATTCATGGAAGCGCTCGGCCAACGGACTTGCCTATATTACGGAAGGTACTAATGCCTATATCTCCGCAGAAGTAACGGCTGCCGTAGATTCCGGTTCACACACGCTCTTCTTCGCTACGGTCACGGACATGGAGGTGCTCTCTGACGATAAATCTGCTACTTATGAGTATTACCAGAAAAACATCAAGCCCGCTCCCGAAGCCGTCGGCAAGACATCTGACGGCAAGACCATATGGAGATGCAGGATATGCGGATATGAATATGTCGGTGAAGAGATCCCCGACGATTTTATCTGCCCCGTCTGCAAACATCCGGCGTCCGACTTCGAGAAGGTCTGATGCGCCCGGGAGCGCAGCGGGCAGGGTAGCCTTTCGAGCATAAAAGAAGCGCCGGGACTTATGTTCTCAGCGCTTTTTTGCCGGTTATCTTCTCTCCCCAGTCAGAAGCCCACTTCTC
>CACZPC010000182.1 GCA_902782985.1 Oscillospiraceae bacterium | reverse complement strand
CGTCATCCTGATCTCCGTAACCGGAACCGGGACGCTTAGGATATTCGTCATCACCTTCCTCATCGACGGGCCCGAAATCAGCAACACCGACGCCGGCGCTGTCATCATCGAAATCAAAACCGTCTTCGAGCTCATCTTCTCCGCCCATATCGCCGAAATTATTATCAACAATGGATTTGAAGAACTCCGTGGGATCGGCTGCGGCTCCCGCATTACCGATCATCTCCTCTACTCTGTCGCTCATCTCATCGATATTTCCGTCGTTGATACCTGCAGCAGAGAACATATCGCTTATACCCGCAAATCCGGACTCATAAGCACATTTGATGCAAAAACCTTCATCTATTCTCCTGCCGTTCTCATATCGGCTGGTGAATACTATTGCCTGGCGCTTACCGCACACTGAACATAATGACATATATTAAACTCCGTTTTCCTTAGCTTTGCGTCTTACGCGGGGACCGGTAGCGATCTCCATTGCCTCGCTCTTAAGACGTTCATCGTCAATAAACGACATTCTGGTCGCATACTGACCTTTTTCTCTTGCAGACTCAAGTATAGGCTTCAAGAACTGTCCCGTATAGGAGTTCTTCACTTCACTTATCTGCTCCGGGGTACCGACGGCAATGACCTCGCCTCCGTTATCTCCGCTTTCAGGACCAAGATCGATAATATGGTCCGCCGTCTTGATAACATCGAGATTATGCTCAATTACCACGACCGTATTATTATTTTCAGTAAGACGCTCCAAAATGTCAACAAGCTTGTGGACGTCCGCGACATGAAGTCCCGTAGTCGGCTCATCTAATACATATAACGTCTTACCGGTAGATCTTCTGCTGAGCTCTGCAGCCAGCTTGATCCTCTGTGCCTCTCCTCCGGACAGCTGTGTAGAAGGCTGTCCTAACTTAATATACCCTAATCCTACATCCTTGAGCGTCCTTACTTTGCGGAAAATGTTAGGCACAGCTTCAAAGAATTCACAAGCCTCGTCTACACTCATTTCGAGCACATCCGATATATTCTTACCCTTATATCTGACTTCAAGGGTCTCTCTGTTATATCTCTTACCCTTACATACATCACACTTGACGTAGATATCAGGAAGAAAGTGCATTTCGATCTTATTCAGACCGTCACCGCAGCATGCCTCACATCGGCCTCCCTTGACATTAAAACTGAACCTGCCATTCTTATATCCTCTCTTCTTGGCATCGGGAGTATTGGCATATAAAGCTCTTATAAGATCAAATACTCCTATATATGTGGCAGGATTACTTCTTGGAGTCCTTCCGATGGGAGACTGATCGATCACGATTATCTTATCGAGGTTACTGTATCCCTTGATATCATCACACTTTACCTTCTGCTTACGCGCGCCGTTGAGCTCGTGTGAAAGCACCGGAACAAGAGTGGAGTTGATAAGCGAGCTCTTACCTGACCCTGATACTCCCGTGATACATGTGAAGAGTCCAAGAGGGATATCCACATTGAGATCCTTCAGATTATTGATCTTTGCTCCCCTGACGGAGATCTTCGCAGCCGTAGGCTTACGTCTGTCCGACGGTACGGGTATGAATTTCTTGCCGCTGAGATACTGACCGGTCAATGATCCTTCACACTTCTCGATATCTTCCACAGTACCCTGAGCTATTATCTTTCCGCCATTGATGCCGGCACCCGGTCCTACATCTATAATATGATCTGCAGCTCTCATAGTATCCTCATCATGCTCTACTACGAGGACGGAGTTACCGAGATCGCGCAGCTTATTGAGCGTAGCAAGGAGCTTATTATTATCTCTCTGGTGAAGTCCTATGGAGGGTTCATCCAGAATATAAAGCACACCCTGAAGGCCCGATCCTATCTGAGTTGCCAGTCTGATCCTCTGAGCCTCACCGCCTGACAATGTAGCAGCAGGTCTGCTCAGTGTCATATATTCAAGTCCCACATCCAGAAGAAACTGAAGTCTCGCATCTATCTCCTTGAGGATCGGCTCGGCGATCTGAGCATTGCGCTTGGAGAAATTGAGCTTGCCGATAAACTTCTTGATATCCCTGACCGACTTATCGGTAAGCTGACTTATATTGAGCTTATTAAGAAGTATGGATAAGCTCTCCTTCTTAAGTCTCATGCCTTTACACAACGGACAGACATCTATGGACATATACTGCTCATAGCTTGCCCTTGCTTCTTCGGAATAAGACTCTTTATGACGTCTCATGATACTGGGGGCCAATCCCTCCCATGCAGCATAATAATCACCGCGTCTGTCATAGATACTGTTGGAGGTATCGATCTTCATCTTAACTCCGCCATTACCGTACATGATAATATCCTTTATCTCCTTCGGGAGCTTCTTATATGGTGTATCAAGAGAAAATCCGTACTTCTCGGACAACGCGACGATAAATCCTCTTCCCCAGCTCTTCGGATCATTGAAATTCCAGCCGCCGGCCGTGATCGCACCTTCATTGAGCGAGAGATCCGGATCATTGACGCAAAGGTCGGGATCAACATTCGTAAGAGTACCGATACCCGCACACTCGGGACATGCACCATAGGGATTGTTAAACGAAAAGCTCCTGGGCGATACCTCGCCGTATGAGATACCGCAGTCCGGACATGAAAGATTCTGAGAGAACATCTCCTCTGTAGTGTCATAAGTCTTCATACCGTCAGCATCCTCGACTGCAGTCTGGATCTCTACAGTGACCAGACCATCCGACAGCTTAAGGGCAGTCTCACACGAATCCGAGATCCTCGTCCTGTTGCCCTCTCTGACCACAAGACGGTCGATGACCACATTGATCTCATGCTTCTTATTCTTATCCAGCTTGATATCTTCATCCAGCTCATACATGGAACCGTCGATACGTACTCTTACATAGCCGGACTTCCTGTAATCCTCCAGCTGCCTTGCAAATTCGCCCTTCTTGCCTCTTACGACAGGTGCCATGACGATAAGTCTTGTACCCTCGGGATGAGCCGTAAGCTTATCGACTATCTGGTCGATCGTCTGAGAAGAAATAGTCTTGCCGCACTTCCAGCAGACAGGCTGTCCGACTCTGGCATACAGAAGACGCAGGTAGTCATAGATCTCCGTGACAGTACCTACCGTCGATCTCGGATTTCTGCTGGTTGTCTTCTGATCTATGGATATAGCCGGAGATAATCCGTCGATACTGTCCACATCAGGCTTCTCCATCTGCCCTAAGAACATTCTTGCATAGGATGATAATGATTCAACATATCTTCGCTGACCCTCAGCATATACTGTATCGAATGCCAGGGAGCTCTTGCCGGATCCCGACAGGCCGGTCAGTACCACCAGTTCATTTCGTGGAATGTTTACATCAATATTCTTAAGATTATGCTCGCGTGCTCCATGCACCCTTATATATTTGAATTCTTCCATCTTAACCGCGCTCCATAGAAATTATGTTCTTTTTTGTTATTTTCTCATAGTTTATCACAATTATATAAAACTACAAACTGGTACTTGCCAATTTATTTTTGCTATGTTAATATACTCAAGCGTTTGACGTGGCCCCATGGTCAAGCGGTTAAGACGGCGCCCTCTCAAGGCGCAATCACGAGTTCGATTCTCGTTGGGGTCACCACTTATAAAGGATCGTCATTTTGACGATCCTTTTTTGTTATATCTTATTTCCTGATAAATCGGTGTAAGTTCACTTATCGAGCTGTCTCCTGACTTCAGGATAAGCTTTTCGATCTGACCCGGAGTAGATGAAGTCCTTATATCAACGCCCCTCTTTGCTGCACGGCGGACCGTATCATAATACTTCTTACGGATACGATATTCCTCTCCCTTACCCATATCGCGTCGTCTTATCTTTTTCCTGTCATGGCCTATATCTTCTATAAGATCCGTGACGATCCTGTCATCCTCTATATCCTTGTCCTTGTACATCTCGAACTTCGGAAGTCTCAAATTCCTGATCAGATTAACGATGAGCGTTCCAAAGAAGTTAAGGAGCAGAAGAGCTATGCCGACGGCAACTATCGAAAGGATCACCTTGATCAACAGCGGAGTCTCTCCTGCATCCTGTTCAAGCTCAAGATCAAACCTTTCGCCAAAATCCTGATCTGCGGTCTCCGGCTCGTCCACCAATGAGTTTATCAGCTTAAATATCATTCTGAGGATAAAGAGCAGCATCCTGTAAAATGCATCATAAGGAAAAAGGAAAAGAGCACAAAGAGAGACCATTACGGATAAGAGCAGTATCACTACGGTCAACCTGTTATTCTTACGTATCGCGGAGGAACTCTGCGAAGATGTATTGATACTGTGTGAATATCTCTTCTCGAATACGTCAAGCTGCCTGGCAGCAAGGTAACACATCACCATTATGGCTGCATCTACAAGTATCGGATAGATCATTACGCTGTTTCCTACGGCGAAGAAGAGCAGAAAATGAATGAACAGTGAGAAATATATTCCCTCGGGCTTTGCTCTCATCGTACTTCGCTTACCGAGGCACGACAGCGAATAGATCATAGCGGAAAGAATGATAAAAAACAGGAACAATGAAGCGAACCAGTCAGAATAGTATCTCTTACCTATCGTTTTGAAAGTCCATAATGTAAGGATCATCACGACGGGATGTGCAGCAAGGATGAACCGGATATCGAGCTGAAGTCTTCTCAGAAAGGTATATATCATCACCACCAAAAGCTGAAGCATTACGACATGATAAGGAATAGATAACTGGACATATCTGATGGCAACAAATTCAACAGAGATCGACGAAAGAGCAAATACCAGCGACATCAAAAGGTCTACGACAAAATCGTCGGTGGCAAAGAGCTTTTTCCTGTTCCTTACATCAGTCATGGCCCACGGTCTCCAATCTGATATAAGAATTACCAAGAGAGGCGTCGATCTCAACAGCGGGAGTCTGTCTGTAGCAAGGCATCACCCAAATACATGAATCCTTGATACGTTTAATACATTTCATGGTATTAATGAATTCATCATCATACCTTGCCGATATGACCACTATCAGATCATCCTCAGATCCGTTGATGACATAATCTTCGACTATCCGTTCAAACGGCGCCGTATCGCGATCAAGATCTATAAGCGCCAGCCCCGTACCGACTCTGGCGGCGTCATCACCCGTGCTTCCGTTATGCGTTATGACCGGGGATCCGGACAGGATATCCAGACCGTTGGTAATAAGAGAAGACCGTATATTCATCTCTTCCAGCTCACATATATATGAATATGCAAGACTTATGGAATATTCCAGCAGCGATCTGGAACGCTTCGGGTTATATGTATCCAGATTCAAAACTACGGTTACTCTGCGGCAAGCTGTCGAAGCATTCTGATTGACCATAAAATCAGCGGAACGGGCCGTAGCCGCCCAGTTGATGGTTTTCATCGGGTCTCCGGGCATATATTCTCTTATTCCGGCAAAAGAGAAAGGATCGGTAAGGAGAGTCCTTCGCCTTACGGTCTCACTGTATGTAACGGACATCAGTGTCCTGAGCGTATCAGACTTCACCCTCTCCGGAAGCACCGTAAGTGTGGCGCTGTTTTCAAACTCGCGATTCAACTTCAGTACCAGAAGGATATCGGATGTGGATATATTGACTCTCGAAAATGTATAATATCCCCGCTTTGTACACCGGGCCTTGATCTTACGGGTGTGTCTCGAAAAGGGTTTCATGGTGAGCATATCTTCCCTGTAGAGCATATCGGATACCGAGATGTTAGACATATCCATAAATCTCAGAGAAGTCGGCGTCTCGAACTTAAGGATAAGGAACGGCAAAGGAAGCTTCTTGTTATTCTGAGCAGTCTCTATCACTTCTATCACTTCATCATAATTGGCGACTGACTTGGAGAACCTGACATTAAGTTGCAGGTCATCAAGAGCATGCCTCTGATAATATTCAAGCTCAACAAAGACAAGGATCGCGAGCAATATGAGAAATACGACAAGCTCCATATATCAGGAAGAGAAATCCTCGGTAGGACATGTTACGCTGTCAAGGATATCTTCTACGGTCTTTGCAGCTCTTTCGCGGTTGCTCATAAACTTACCGTCTCCTCCGAAAGATCCCGACTGCAAAGTAAGCCTGTGAGCAAGAACGGGTACGGCAAGCTCCTTCAGATCATCAGGGATCACATGATCCCTTCCTCTTATGAGTGCCAATGCTCTTGCTGCCGCCACATAGGTCAGCAACGCTCTCGGACTCGCACCTATCCTCACCTCGGGAGCATTTCGGGTAGCTTCAACGATATTGATCGCATAATCAAGGACAACAGCCGATACGAAGACCTTGCGGCTCTCGGCGCTCATCTTCGCTATATCATCAGCAGATGCCACAGCATCAAGACTTTCCAGAGGATCTTCGGAAGCAAATCGCTTAAGTATATCCCGGCTCTCATCGTGCGTAGGATATTCCATCGACAGCATCATGAGGAATCGATCAAGCTGAGCTTCCGGCAAAGGGAAAGTTCCCTGTGATTCGACCGGATTCTGCGTAGCTATTACAAGGAACGGCGGCTTAAGCTGCCTGGTCTGACCGTCTACCGTTACCTGCTTCTCCTCCATGCACTCAAGAAGGCTGGATTGAGTCCTTGCCGTCGCACGATTGATCTCATCTGCAAGAAGGATATTCGTAAAGAGCGGCCCCGGTCTGAATATAAACTGTCCCGAACTTCTGTCGTAATAATTTATTCCGGTAAGATCGGAAGGAAGAAGATCGATAGTAAACTGAACTCTCTTGAAATCGACTCCCAAAGAAGCCGCAAGAGAACGGGCCATCTTGGTCTTGCCGGTACCCGGAACATCTTCAAGAAGGACATGGCCTCCGACTGTCAATGCAACAAGCAGAAGCTCGATCTGCTTATCTTTTCCGACTATTACCCTGGAAATGTTATCGGAAATCTTATTAGCGGTATTCGAAATATCGGACATGGTTCCCTCCGAACAGATAGATCTATAAGAAAGATTATATAATAGGATGGTATGTTGCATCCCTTATGAAAGACTGATATAACCCCGACAAAATCTGAAGATGGAAACCGTATCTTCCTTTAATTCAGGATCTCCTTGGGAACGGTATTGGCCATCTTGATATAACATGACATGGAAGGATGAAGATGATCTCCGCTGTCATATCCTTCTTTGAACCGCTCGGGATCCTCCGGATCTCTTACGGCTTTGTCAAAATCAACACAGCCGTCAAAATCATCGGATCTTCTGAGATATTCATTGAATTCATTACGGACCTTCTCCCTGAAATCCGCATAAGTCCTCCATCCCTTGATAGGAAGAAGCGTACCCGAATATACCTTTATACCCCTCTCGCGTGCATACTTAACATAGATATCTCTGACACCTTCGGCCAGCTCCTCAGCGGTAGGCATATCATCCCACGGTCTGAAAGGATTAACATCAGTTCCCACCGGATGGATTATATCGTTGATACCGTGCTGTATGATCACTGAAGAAACACCTGATGTATTCATCTCGATCGGAAATCTCGTGCTTCCCTTAAGACCGTATGCCGCATAAGTAATACAATCGTACTGGCGAAGTATCCTTGTACCGCTTACGGCTCTTCGTATGATCGCCGTATCCTCGAATCCTTCATCAAAACATCTTTGTATCAGAAAGTCCGGCCATGCCTGAGCCGTAATCGAATCGCCATAGCAGATGACCGCCTTATTCTTTTCTTCAGTGTGGATATCTATCGTGTTCAGGAAATAGAACCAGTTAGTCTTCCTGCTCTTATCAAGCGGAAAAGACTTATCAGCATCATGCCTGCCGTAACAAAATGATCCCCTGGATAAGGGTCCTGTGATGAGTACGCCGGAATTCATACAGGTATAGGAAGGCAGATAGATGCTGATACAGATCATATCACCGCGATGAAGATCCATATTCACCGGATCGGTCGTTATCTCACATCCCCCGTCAATAACGATATCCGTATTACCGTTTACTTCAAGCTGTCTGATCGCAGAGACATCGGCTTCGTCTCCGATCATCTTTGCAACGCTCGCGATAAGGCAGACCGGTTCGCTTCCGGTGATATTTGAAAGTCTCACCCTGACAGCATCGCCGTCAAAACAGATCCTGACCGGATAACGAAGCGTTATATCCTTGGAATAAGTACACGCCGTCTGATCCGTATAGGAAGTGGCATTTCCCCAGCAGGCTACCCATTTACTGAAGTTACTCATGAATATCTCTCGTCTATGACTCTCTTGGTCTTCTTCTCCGATCTCGGCAGAAGTCCGAGCTCTACGACCTTTACGATGGGCGTAAAGCCGATCTTAGACTTGACGGACTCCGCTACTTTCTTGGAAAGCGCATCAAAATCATATTCACCGGTCGTCTCGACATATATCCTCATGGTATCTCTGCCGTCGAGGTGAGATATCCTGATCTGATATTCACTTGAAAGCTCGGGGAATGACTTTAATACTTCCTCGATCTGCTTGGGGAATACATTAACGCCCTTGATCTTCATCATGTCATCGGTCCTGCCCTGGATCACATCGATCCTGGGATAGGAACAACCGCAGGGACATTCACCGGGAATGATCCTCGAAAGATCATGAGTACGATATCTTATAAGAGGTGCTCCCTCCTTAACAAGAGTCGTTATAACGATCTCACCCCACTCACCGTCAGGTACATTCTTACCCGTCTCAGGATCGATTATCTCAAGATAGAGGTAATCATCCCAGTAATGGATGCCGGTATCATACTTGCAATTGATACCGATACCGGGGCCGTATATCTCCGTAAGACCGTATATATCATACAGTTCGATACCGAGTTCCGTGGAGATCCTCTTACGCATCTTTTCGCCCCATCTCTCGGATCCGATGACACCCTTCTTAAGACAGATCTTATCCTTTATACCTCTCTTCTCGATCTCTTCGGCAAGAAGGAGAGCATATGACGATGTGGCACATATAACGGTAGACTTCATGTCCATCATCATCTGAAGCTGCTTATCGGTATTACCGGGACCCATGGGAATTACCATGGCACCGAGCTTTTCAGCTCCTGCCTGAAATCCGATACCCGCAGTCCACAGTCCGTAACCGGGAGTGATCTGGATCCTGTCCGTATTGGTTATACCCGCAAATTCATAGCATCTCTTGAACATTATCGCCCAGTCTTCGACATCCTTTGCAGTATAAGGGATTATTACGGGAAGCCCCGTAGTACCCGACGAAGAATGGATCCTTACGATCTCCTCCTCGGGAGCAGTCATAAGGCCGAGCGGATATGCCTCACGAAGATCACTTTTCTCCGAGAAAGGGAGCTTCTCAAAATCTTCGGCACTCTTAATCTCTTCTACACCGGCTTGCTCCAGTTTTTTGCCGTAAAAACTTCCGGCTGTCTTAAGCGCTCTTATCCTGCCGTTGACCTGTTCTATCTGCTTTTCACTGATCTTCATGAGCATAATCTCCATATGTACAAAATGTATAAAACGCACGCCTGTAACACGCACCGAATTAGATTATAATCCATTGAAAAAGAATATGCGATAATGTAAAATATTTTTGGAATTAAGGTATAGAGAGGGACAATGCTATGGCAACGTTATGTAAGAATTGCGGCGGGCCGCTTATTTTCAAGCCCGAAATTAACAGAATGTTCTGCAACAGCTGCGGAACATCTTTTGATGTAAGAGACATCGACATCACCGACAGAGAACTCCTGGAAGAAATGAAGGCACTCCCTGCCAAGGAGATCTACGGTTTTGACGATAAAGACTTCATGGATGTTAATATCTACACCTGTAACCAGTGTGGTGCCGAAGTCATCGTCAACAACACCGAAGTATCGACATACTGCATGTACTGCGGTAATCCTACAGTAGTTTTCAGCAGGGTCGCCAAGCAGAAAAGGCCGGAGTTCATACTTCCTTTTTCGGTATCCAAGGAACAGGCAGTAGCCAATATTCGTTCTTCAATGAACAGAGGATTCTTCGTCCCCGACGATCTGAAGAAATTCAAGCCGGAGATGGTCAGAGGTATATATATACCTTATTGGATCGTTAACTGCGAGCATCATAATGCAGTATTTCTGAAGGGCGATGTCAGAGACGGTAAAAACACGTCGACCAAGTATTTCGAAAGAGCCGGCGAATGCACTTTGAAGAATCTCCCGCTTGATGCTTCAAGAATGCTTAATGACAACACTTCGGAAAAGCTCGAGCCCTTCGATTTTGCCGGACTTAAGACTTTCGATGAGAACTATCTTCAGGGATTCTACTCGGATATGGCCGATGTATCGGAAGGCGAACTCAGGAGTGCCGCCAACAGAAGAGCCGATCAGATGTTCAGGGATCAGGTACTCTACGAGCTGCTGGCAGAGAACAAGTCCGTTATTGACAGTGCTCCTTATACCAAGGTCGATCCCGATAAGGTATATGTAATGCTCCCCGCCTGGTTTATAACGCTGAATTATCAGGGCGAGCCGCTTACGATACTGGTCAATGGTGATACCGGAAAGGTCGTATGCACTCTTCCCTTCAACAAGAAGAAGTTCATTACTCTCACCGTACTTGAAGCTGTTGCTCTGGGCATTGTCTTCAGCATCATCACCTTCGTAATAATATCCATGATCACTTTTACATTCAGCGGTCATTATCACAGCGGAACCGTCAGAACAAACGGGAGATTTATACAACTCTTAGTTCCGGCATTCGCCGGTATCGCTGCGGCATTCAAAGGCGCAGTAAGCAGGATCAAGAGGTTCAGAGAGAATCTTCATCTTACCAAGTCTGCTCAAACTCACAGATATGTTAAAAGGAGGCAGGGTTGAACATGACATCATCAGACTTAATAATAATGATCGTCCTTTCGATCATCATAGGTGGTGCGATCGGTACTATCCTGTCACTGGCAACATGGACAAAAAAGCTTTCGGAATCCAATAATCTCGGCGACTCATGCGGAGAACTGGACGATTACACTACGGGTATCGTCTACTTTCTGAAAAAAGACTGGGTAGACAGGAACGAAAAGAATTCTTTCCTCAAGTACTACGGCAGAGACATACTGAAGGAACAGGGTATCAACGATATATCATCGGACTATTCATTCAATGATGATGTGATCCCCGATGACGAGGAACTTCCTGAAGTAGATATCCCGCTGTTCAAACCGCTTTAACAGACCACCGGAGGCACGATATAAATGGCAAGTCTGTGCAAAAACTGTGCAGGTACTCTTGTATTCGATCCTAAAGTAAATAAGCTTGTCTGCAATCGGTGCGGAACGTCATTCGGAGCCGATGAGGTAAAGGACTACAGCGAAGAGCTCCTGTCCGATGTCAATACACTCCGTAAGAGAGCCGTATCATATTACGATGCCAATATCTATGTATGCAACCATTGCGGCGCCGAGGTCATCCTGCACGGACACGAAGCTTCGACATTCTGTGTATACTGCGGTAATCCTACCATCGTATTTAACAGGATAAGCAAGCAGATCAGTCCTGACGGCATCATCCCCTTCAGGATAACCAAGGAACAGGCGCTTGAAAATGTACAGACTATGTTTGGCAGCGGTGCATTTGTACCCGATGAGATCAAGAAACTGAAAGTTGATAAGATCCGAGGGATATATATTCCCTACTGGATAGTTGACGCCGAATTTCACGATTCGGTCGTCGTAAAATCCTCGTTCAATGACGAAGACGGGTACAGATACAATGAATATAACGGAGTTACCGGAAGATGCACAGTACATAAGGTGATCTGCGACGCTTCGAAGCGTTTCAACAACGAGCTCAGTTATAATCTGGAACCTTTCAACCTTGGTATGGTCAAGGATTTTGACCCGGATTATCTGGCGGGATTCTATTCGGATATTTCCGATCTGTCACTCAAGGAACTCAGGAAAGACGTAGCGACAAGATGCGATAAAATGTACTGCGAGAAGGTTATGGGGCAGCTTCCCGGCGCTCATAAAGAGGTCATAGGCAGAAGTCCCAGCGTTGAGATCCATGACGATCCGATATATGCCTTGTTCCCGGTATGGTGTATGACATATACCTTCGAGGGGATAACTCATACGATACTCGTAAACGGACAGACCGGAAAAGTCGTCGGCACGGTCCCCTTCGCCAGAAAGAAAGCGATCGGATATATCATATCAAGGACATTGCTTATCTCTGTTCCGATCATAGCCCTGCTCCTTTTTTCGTTATTAAAGTTCAACGAATTCTCGTTATTGTGGTCCTCTATATCGACCATAGTAATAACGGCAGCCATATTCTTTATCGGCATTACGGTTCAGATACAGATCAGAAATGCAGGAAATGCCAGAGACAAGATCGCCGCATTGCAACACAATCTGAAAGTCTCCAGAAGTCAGTCCACTGCGGATTATATCCGTAACAGAACGGAGGTTTGATGTCTGTATGTTAATCTTCATCAGGATCTCATTCATATTGATGGTAGTCATACCGATCGTCGTCTCAGTATGCTATCACGTCATGCTGAGAGCTGCCGATAAGATCAGCTTTTCGAATAACATCGGAAATACATACTACTCTCTTGACGATGTATCATACGATCTGAAATATACCTCAACGTCACGTCTTCATACACCGGAAGACTGCAGAAAATATCTGAAGGAATACGGCGGTGATATATACGAAGGCGCCGAGATCCGGGTCAACGATATCCTTACGGATGACTATATCCCCGACGAACTGCCGGATGTCGATATACCGCTCTTTAAGCCCAAAACGTAAAGCGGACAGATGTTACGGATCTGATCAAAGGCGCACATATTCCAAAGCCCTGATATTCATCTCCACGAACTGAGGCTTTACCTTACGCTTCATTGCTTCGATAATATCTTCGTGAGTAATATCACCGAGGAGCCCTGCTCTGGATGCGGCACCCAGAAGTATCATATTCATAGCTTTCGAGGAGCCTACTTCCCTGACTGCCGATTCGGTATCGACTATAACGAGCTTTCCTGTGCCGGACAACGATCTTAAGTAATCAGTCATGTCGGTGCCCTTATACGAAGAACCTTTGAGAGCTGCAGTAACAGGCATCACGGCACGGTCAGATGTGATTATCGCTCCGCCCTTTTTAAGGAAGGGAAGCATCCTTACGGTCTCCGAAGGTTCGAAGCCGATTATCAGGTCAGCTTCACCCGATCCGATCATGGGTGTCAGTGCATCATTTCCTATACGAAGATGGCTCATTACACTGCCGCCCTTCTGAGCCATACCGATAGTCTCGGCTGACTTAACATCAAAACCTTTATCCATAGCAGCAGACGCTACAAGCTTACTGGCAAGGACGGTACCCTGACATCCGACACCGCAAAGGACAATATTCGTACTCATGATCAGTTACCTCCCTTTGTGATGGCTTCTACGGGGCATATCTGAGAGCAGAGT
>CACZPC010000181.1 GCA_902782985.1 Oscillospiraceae bacterium | reverse complement strand
TCAGGTTGCATCCAACCAGTACGGCGGACAGTCCATCTCCCTTACACACCTTGCACCTTTCGTACAGGTATCGAGAGAGAAGATCAGAAAGCTCGTTGATGCCGAGATCTCGGAGATCGGCGCTTCATTATCCGATGAGCAGAAGGACGCACTTGTAGAGAAGAGACTCAGAGAAGAGATCTCAAGAGGCGTTCAGACCATCCAGTATCAGGTAGTTACGCTTCTTACGACCAACGGTCAGGCTCCTTTCGTTACCGTATTCATGTACCTTAACGAGGCTAAGGACCCTCAGCTCAAGAAAGATCTTGCGATGATCATCGAGGAGGTCCTCACCCAGAGGATCCAGGGCGTCAAGAATGAGTCCGGTGTATATGTAACACCCGCATTCCCCAAGCTCATCTATGTTCTTGAAGAAGATAATATCCATGAGGATTCTCCTTATTACCATCTCACAAGGCTTGCAGCCAAGTGTACGGCCAAGAGAATGGTTCCCGACTATATCTCCGAGAAGGTAATGCTCCAGCTCAAGGTGGATAAGAACGGTAACGGCAACTGCTACACATGCATGGGATGCAGATCCTTCCTTACCACATATGTAGATGAGAATAATCAGCCTAAGTATTACGGAAGGTTCAATCAGGGCGTAGTTACTCTTAACCTTGTAGATGTTGCCTGCACAGCCTGCAGCGAGACAAGGGACGAGGAGAAGTTCTGGAAGGTACTCGATGAGAGACTCGAGCTCTGCCACAAGGCACTTCGCTGCCGTCATGACAGACTTGCAGGTACTCTTTCCGATGCGGCTCCCATCCTCTGGCAGTATGGTGCTCTTGCAAGACTTAAGAAGGGCGAGCCTATCACAAAGCTCCTCTACGGCGGTTATTCGACTATCTCTCTCGGCTATGCCGGCCTTTGGGAGTGTGTTTATGAAGTAACCGGCAAGAAGCTTACCGAGAAGGAAGGCGAGGAGTTCGGTCTTAAGGTCATGCAGACACTTAATGATGCATGCGCCAAGTGGAAGGCCGAAGAGAATATCGACTACTCCATCTACGGCACACCTCTTGAGTCAACTACATATAAGTTTGCCAAGTGCCTTCAGAGAAGATTCGGTGTTATCAAGGGCGTTACGGATAAGAACTATATTACGAACAGCTACCATGTTCATGTTACCGAGAAGATCGATGCATTTAAGAAGCTCGCTCTCGAGTCTAAGTTCCAGAGACTTTCTCCCGGCGGTGCCATCAGCTACATCGAAGTTCCCGATATGCAGAATAATATCGATGCAGTCATGGATGTAATGAAGTATATCTACGACAACATCATGTATGCCGAGCTCAATACCAAGTCCGATTACTGTCAGGTATGCGGATTTGACGGCGAGATCAAGATCGAAGAGAGAGACAATAAGCTTACATGGGTATGCCCCAACTGCGGCAATGATGACGAGAATAAGCTTAATGTCGCAAGAAGAACATGCGGTTATATCGGAACTCAGTTCTGGAATCAGGGCCGCACACAGGAGATCAGAGAGCGCGTGCTTCATCTCTGATCTTCCGTAGAAACGGAGGATTGAATGCATTACTGCGCGATAAAGGAATGTGATATTGCCAACGGCATAGGTGTCAGAGTTACCCTTTTCGTATCGGGATGCAGAAATCGCTGTGAAGGATGTTTCCAGCCTGAGACATGGAGCTTTACATATGGAAACGAATTCACGGAGGACACTCAAAAAGAGATATTCGAACTGCTTAAGCCCTCTTATATAAGGGGGCTTACTGTTTTGGGAGGAGAGCCTTTCGAGCCTGAGAATCAGAAGGTGCTCCTTCCCTTCCTCAGAGAATACAAGAGGCTTTTCCCGAACAAGGACCTCTGGCTGTTTACCGGATACAGGTATCACGACGAGCTTACCGTACCCGGAGTTCATCCCAACTGCGAATATACTTCGGACATTTTGGACCTGATCGACGTTATGGTCGACGGAAGATTTGAATTATCTTTAAAGAATTTGTGTTTGAAGTACCGCGGATCGTCAAATCAGCGTATAATTGACATGAAGAGGACTCGTGCAAGTGAGTCCGGTGAAGTTATACTTTGGGATGAACGACAAGCCAGTGAATAACTTGAGCGGGTGACATGAAAGAAAAGATCAAGCGTTGGCTGGGACTTGAGAAGACCAGCGACTATATCGAACGATATTTTGAAGAGAGCAATGCACGGGCAAGTATCTATATGTCCGTCATAATTATCTTGCTCGAGGGCTGGATGATCATCAATCTGGCTTACCGTGTGATGTTCGGCATCTCGCTTTTCCAGACTCAGCACTGGGTCGTCACCCATTTTATCGCATATGTGGCACTGTTCGCTTCGGGATGTTCCGCGCTCATCTATGCAGACAGATATCTTCACGGCAAGATAAAGCATAGCAGCAATAAGCATTCCATGACATTGTGGCTGTTCTGTATAGTCTGTATCCTGTTCGGATTATTCATATCCTACGCAGATTACGGCAACGGCGAGCAGATCCTCACATTCCTTACGATGGAGCTCTTTGTCGTATGTCTTCTGGTCTGGAAGCCCATTACGTCATTTTGCGTATTGTCGGCTTCGTTCCTGGCCATGTACCTTATGATGAATCAGTACGGTCGTCCGTCTTTTGCCACGAGGATCAATTATTTCATCATATGGATCGCTATCCTTGTTACCAGTATCAGTAATTTCTATCAGAAGAGAGTCGAAGCCGAGAAGGACGAGAGCGTTGAAGCCGCTACCGCCAAGATCCGCCGTGCCGCCATGATCGATGAGATGACCGGCGTTGCCAATATGAATTTCTTCAGAGAGCGTGCAGCCGACATCCTCCTTGAGAAGGGTGTAAATCCCGGCAGCAAGATCTTCCTCTTCCTTGATATCGAGAATTTTAAGGCAGTCAACGAGAAGTACGGATTCGAGTCCGGCAATGCCTTCCTCAAGAAGATCGCGGGTGTAATGGAGGAGACATTCCCCGATGCACTCATCGCCAGACAGGGTGACGATCACTTCGTTATCCTTGCCGACAGGAAGGAGCTTAAGGAGAAGCTCGATTCACTGAGAGCTTCGGTATATTCCTTTGATCCCGAGCTTCAGATCGGTCTCAAGACCGGAGGATATATTCCTCATAACGTAGCATGCAATCCCCATGTGGCCTGTGATAATGCACGTTATGCCTGTGAGAGCATCAAGAAGAAATATGATCAGGATTACTGTGAATATGATCAGAAGTTAAGTAACGAATTCAGCATGAAGCAGTATATCGTCAATACCGTAGACCACGCTCTTGATAACGGACATATCAAGGTACACTATCAGCCTGTCGTATGGGCCAGGAACAGAAAGCTCTGCGGTTATGAGGCACTGGTCAAGTGGGAGGATCCGACGTACGGCTTCCTGTCTCCCGGACTCTTTATCCCGATCCTTGAGGAATATCGTCAGGTACATAAGGTAGATATGATCGTTATCGATACTGTCTGCAGAGATATCAGAAATCTTCTGGATTCGGGCAAGCCTGCCGTACCCGTATCGATAAATTTCTCCAGGCTCGACTTCGAACTTACCGATGTAGTGGATCTTATCGAAAGCTGCGCCCAGCAGTATGATATCCCTAGGAATATGCTCCATGTAGAAGTTACCGAGAGCGCCCTGTCCGAGTATATCGATACGTTGCAGGATGATCTTGACAGATTAAGAAAGCTCGGATATCCGTTGTGGCTCGATGATTTCGGTTCGGGTTATTCGTCGCTTAATGTCCTTAAGGATTTCAGCTTTGACGTTATGAAGATCGACATGGTATTCCTTTCGAGCTTTAAGACGAATAAGGAGAAGTCCAAAGCAGTCCTTAAGAATGTAGTCAATATGGCTCAGGACCTCGGAATGCATACTCTTACCGAGGGTGTAGAGACTCTCGAGGAAGCGGAATATCTTAAGGAGATCGGATGCGAGAGACTTCAGGGATATCTCTTCGGTAAGGCCATGCCGCTGGAAGACGCGTTGATCAAGATCGCCGCAGGTACGCTTCCCGTATCAGAGGAATTCATTAATGGTTGATGTGATCAGCGTAGAGAATATGAGACTCAGTGATGCCGCCGCGATAAACGGCGGCATTCCTTCGCTTGAGCTTATGATGCGTGCCGCCCGCGGGATATATGATCTGTCAAAGCCTTCAGGCAGGACTGCGATAGTAGTCGGAAGCGGAAATAACGGCGGTGACGGATTCGCGCTTGCCTGCATCATGGCGGATGAAGGTAATATTCCCGACATCATAACCGTTACCGATCACTATTCTCCCGACAGCGCATATTACATGGAAAAAGCCCTTGATCTGTCCGTGCGGATCATCGATTTTAAAAAAGGGGAAGGCATATTTCTTGATTACGATACCATAGTCGACTGCCTTCTCGGGACAGGATTTAAGGGTGAAGCCGGAGGCAGATACGGAGATGCCATAGAGGAGATCAACGAAGCAGGCTCCAAAGTGATAAGAGGACACAAGAGATATATCATAAGTGCCGACATAAACAGCGGACTTAACGGTGACAGCGGAGAAGGAACCTGTGCCGTGGCATCTGACCTGACTGTATCCGTAGGATCGCATAAGAGAGGCGTGATCCTTTCTTATCTGTCTGACCGCCGGTTGGTGGGGG
>CACZPC010000180.1 GCA_902782985.1 Oscillospiraceae bacterium | reverse complement strand
CCTCCTCTTTTAAGAAGGATAAAAGACACAACAGCAGCAAAGGCATTCCTGAAGAATGCCTTTTCCATGGTAGGGATATCTCCGGATAACCTTACAAAAAAGGTCATCAGTGAAAATCCGAATGCTGCGATCAGGATACAGATAATACCCTTAGTCTTGTTGTCGATCCTGTCTTTACTATCAGCCACCAAGTACCTCGATCAACCTGTCCAGATCCTCATAATCCTTATAGTCGATGACTATCTTTCCTTTACCTGTCTGAGTATCAGACACTTTAAGTTTTACTCTTGATCCGAGAGATTTCTTAAGCTTAACTTCAACTTCCTTTGCACTTAACTGGAACTGAGGATCAAGCTGCTTTTTGGGTTTACTGCTCTCCTCGGGATGCTCCATAGCATAGATATATCTCTTAACATATTCTTCTGCCTGACGAACGGTCATATCCTTAGCGATAATAACGTCGGCTGCCTTTCTCTGATCCTCAGGATCTTTGAGTGAGAGAAGTGCCTTTGCATGACCTGCAGAAAGGTCTCCGTTACGTATGAAATCCTGTAACGATTCATCGATGTTTATCAATCTTACGGTATTGGCGATAGTAGCTCTGGGCTTACCTAATTTCTTAGCAAGCTGTTCCTGACTCATCTTATGAGCTTTAAGAAGATTCTGCATTGCATATGCTTCTTCAAGAGGGTTAAGATCTTCTCTCTGAAGGTTCTCGATAAGAGCCTGCTCCATTGTCTGTTGATCAGTAAGTTCCCTCACGATTGCCGGAATCACTTTAAGACCTGCCAAACGAGATGCACGCCATCTTCTCTCACCTGCTACAATACGATATCCCGAGCCCTTTTTCTGGACTATTATGGGCTGTATAACGCCGTTTTCTTTTATTGAATCAGAAAGTTCACGAAGGGCTTCTTCATCGAAGTCTTTTCTGGGTTGTCCCTCGTTTGGAGATATATCATTTATCTTAAGTTCAACTACGGAATCTTTTGTATCTTCGGGTATTCCTTCAGTGGAAAGCAAAGCATCCAGTCCTTTACCTAATCCCTTGCTCATTCCCTTACCTAATCCTCTTGTATTTTTAGATGATGCAGCCATATTAATTCCTTTCTAATACATAGATGTTCATCTATGTTTATTTAGTTCTCTTCAGTACTTCGTTAGCAAGAGATTCGTATGCTTTTCCACCCTTGGAATTAGCATCGTAATCACTTATGGCAAGACCATGACTAGGAGCTTCCGCAAGTCTTACATTCCTTGGAATATTAGTTTTAAACACCTTATCGCCGAAGTAGTTCTCTACCTCATCTCTTACCTGTCTCGTAAGCTGTGTTCTCTTATCGAACATGGTAAGAACTACACCAAGAATGTTGATATTCTTATTGAGTTTTTTCTTTACTTTGCTTACCGTATCTACAAGTTGAGACAGTCCTTCAAGGGCATAGTACTCACCCTGAATAGGAATGATCAGGTTATTAGATGCTGTAAGAGCATTGATCGTAAGAATACCAAGAGAGGGAGGACAATCTATAAATATGTAATCGTAATTATCAGCTACTTCTTCGATTGCATTTTTAAGTATCTGTTCTCTCGACATAGCACCTACAAGTTCTACCTCAGCTCCGGCAAGATTGATATTCGTAGGACAGATATCTACGTTCTTTGCAGTAGATTCAACGATTGCCTCACTGATAGGAAGGTCATTAACCATAACATCGTATGTACTGTTTTCAATCTTACTCTTATCTACGCCGAGACCACTCGTAGCATTTCCCTGAGGATCCAAATCGATCATAAGAACTTTCTTACGTTTTTTACCTATAAATGCTGCCAAACTGACGGTTGTAGTAGTTTTTCCGACTCCACCCTTCTGATTTACAACAGAGATGATCTGTGTCATTCGAATATCTCCTTATTTTTAATATATAACTATATTAGCATTATAGATCGCAATATTATGTTTCTTTCTAATTACATAGTTTTAACTGTTCCACGTGGAACAATTAAAAAGGCACCGATCAAATTGACCGGTGCCGGATTTAGTTAATATATGGATTGTTCCACGTGGAACAATCAGATCAGGTATCAATATTAGCAAGTTTAGCGTTTTCCTGGATAAACTGCTTTCTGGGATCAACCTGATCACCCATAAGAAGAGTAAATGTCTCATCTGCTGCCTGAGCATCTTCAAGAGTAACCTTAAGAAGTTTACGAGTAGAAGGATTCATAGTTGTCTCCCAAAGCTGTTCGGAACTCATCTCACCAAGACCCTTGAATCGCTGAATAAGAGGATTATCCCATCCTGTCTTAGCTTTGAT
>CACZPC010000179.1 GCA_902782985.1 Oscillospiraceae bacterium | reverse complement strand
TGCTGCATATCATCTATTCTCGAAGAGAGATTCGATCCGCCCTACGACCTTTTCCTTACCGGCAATATGGGCACAAAAGAACCTTTATCCTATGCTGTTGAAGCCTGCAGCGATCCTGATTGTATAATACTCATTCCGAATGATTATCAGACAGAGAACTGGGAAAATCCCAAGGGGATCTCGCAATACGTAACTTCTCACTGCGAACCGGTTGACTCGTACGGTCGCTTTGTCTGGTACAGACCTGCAGCCTGAATCCGTTACATAGTAAGATGTGCGGCTTCAAGTGCCTGCATGAGCGGTCTTAACGGCTCGATGTCCCTCGGGACCTTTGACATTATCACGATCACATAAGGACCGTTGTCGGCATATACGATACCGCCGTCTACCGTTGTCGTATGCGTAGGATCGTCATCGACGAGCCAGCCCGCCTTGGATCTTGTGACATATCTGTCTCCGAGCTCGCTGTGTATCAGTGAATAAGCCGGATTCTCGAACCAGCTCCCCGCCTGTGCACCGAATTCTCCGGACTCGAAGAATTCATAACTTCGCATCCACAGAGCGGTCAGGTATCTGGTGGGGATATGAGGATATTTATATCTGAAAGGATCAGGATCTATGCCGATCTCTTCGCACCATTCCTGGATATATACTCTGCGGTAAGTATTATTCAATGTGGTATACGCATCGTTGTCGGAATTGACGAGCATGTTGATTATAGTGGCTTCCCAGCCGGCAGCGGTATCGGGGTCCTGACAGGCAAAGCTTGCAGCGAAAGGCCCCTTGATGGAACTGGCTGTATAGAAGATCTCGTCTACATTATATGAGAGTCCTTTGCCGGAATTTACATCTATCAGCATGAATCCGAAGTCTCTGTTATCCTCTGTAAGATCGTCCATGGCGGAATAAAGCATTTCGAGGATTTCTTCATCGGGAGCATATCCGCCGAAGGCCAGGAGATGCTCGGGGAATTCGGTATTTGCGATGAAATCGTATCTGTCCTCTGTGTAGGCAGAATTGGCGGGAGTGAATTCCGGCAGGAAGCCGTATCCGGAGCAAAGTTCCGCAAAATAGAAATTACGCATCATCATGTCGGCTATCACTTCGCGGCTTACTCCTTCTCCCAGCAGATCGGTATAGTATCTGAGCTGCAGCTCGTCCGGGGTTTCTCCGGTAAATGCCATGTGACAGTTGAAGGCGAATTCTTCGTCTGAAAGATCCGTATCAGCGAAGGTCACGGAAGATATAATAGTTGTTACGGCATCGTTGACACAGACCGTATCATCGGCGATCCCTTCTATCTGGTCGGCATAGTATCCGTCGGGAAGTTCTGAGCCTGTGATATCGGAATAAAGTTTGCAGATAAGATCCTCGGCCGACTGTCTTCTGACGGCCGCATGATCGACTGTGGTCTCGGAAGTCTCTTCGACTTCGGGCGCAAGTGATCCTGAAGTTACCGGCGCATAGACCGTCGCATTCGTTTCTTCCGTAGTACCGGGGTGTAACGGATCACAGCCCGTGAATGCCAGAGACATACACAAGACGGAGACTGCCGGAGTAAGCAGCCTTCTGATATAACCTTCCTTCATCATACAATTAGGATTTTATCATGAATAAAGGGTATAATTGACTGCATGAGTGTTTACGGTTTTGTTGCAGTTGTGATACTGCTGATCGAGCTTGCGGTATTTATCATTTACGGTGTCGATAAGCTCAAGGCGAAGAAAGGCAGCTTCAGGATCCCCGAGGCTACTTTGATCATTGCCGCTTTATTCGGTCCCGTCGGTGCGTTTCTGGGTATGCATATATGGCACCATAAGACGCGTAAGCCCAAGTTCTTCATAACCGTTCCCGTATTCCTTGTCATTCGTGTGATCCTTGTTATACTGGTTTGCCGCCGGGTGCTCATCAAGTGAATTTATTCCCGTAAAAAAGCGGATTATCACCTACCAGTTGCCTATATTATCAGCTATAATTTACATATGATCCCGTGAGGGTTTCCTTTCGCGGGAAAGTAAACTGTAAAGGCGGTGATACTATGACTATTGAAGAACTTCTGGGTATCAAGGAAGGTGAAGGCGGTCTTCACAGTTTTCTGGGTGTTCACGAGGTGCGTGTCGGAAACGACGGCAGTGTAGCAGTTGATATGAAGATCACTAAGGATCTTCTGAATCCCAGAGGCATGGTCCACGGTGGTACCATCTCCGCCCTTTGCGATATAGCGATCGGGTGCTTTCACGCATCCAGGGGTGAAGAAGCCGTAGCTTTAAGCAGCGAACTCCATTTCTTCAAGCCCGGACTTGACGGCTCCACTCTTACGGCCACCGTATACGAGAGGAAGAAAGGTCATACGGTCTGCACATTCCTTATAGAGGTCAGGGATGACAGCGGAAGACACGTGGCAGACGGCATGTATACGACATTTAAGAGCAAGCCCGAATAACTCGTGGCATATATGCAGCGGGAGAAGAGAAAGTGAAAAAGCGGTTAAATATCGGCTTCCTGGTCGATGATCTGAATAATTATTTTACAAATCAGGCCTGTATAGGAGCCGAGATGGCAGCTAAGGTGCTTGATGCCAACCTGTTTATCTATCCCGGTCATTATCTGGGAACACCGGACGGACGGTATGAGAGCACCGAGTTCGAATATCAGTATAATACGCTGTTTACTCTTCCTACCGAGCACTATCTCGATATAATCTATGTCCTTCTGGGCACCATCGGCTCACGTGCGGCATTTGAGGAGCAGAAGCGCTTTATCGAGTCGCTTCCCGATGTTCCCGTTGTTACCTTATTTGCCGAGCTGGACGGTTATCCCTCTGTTACTTTCGATAACAGGAGCGGCATCGAGAGGGTCACCGGACATCTTATCGAAAAGCACGGAGTACGCCGTATCGGCTATGTCTCCGGTCCCGATACCAACAAAGACTCCCGCGAGAGGCTTCAGGCATTCCTCGATACGGCAGCTTCCAAAGATGTGGAGATAACGGAAAGTCAGATAGTTTACGGCGATTTCACGGAGAACAGTGCCGATATCGTCGATAGGCTTCTTGATGACAACCCTGATCTTCAGGCTGTGATATTTGCCAATGACAGCATGGCGGTAGGCGGATACAAAGTATTTGCCCGCAGGGGCCTTGTCGTAGGAAAGGATATCCTTGTGGCGGGATTTGACGATGATATATTTGCATCATCCATGACTCCGCCGCTCACTACAGTAGAGGCCAGCTCGGCGGATCTTACTTATCAGGCGGTCCTGGCGGTCGAAGAATTCCTGTCCGACAATGCTCCCGACAGCATAGCCGTAGAGACTTATCTCGTTCAGAGAGATTCCTGCGGATGTGACAATGCGGACCAGGCGGATATGCGCACAAGGCTTAAGACTTCCTGTCTTACCGGAGATATCGGACAATGTA
>CACZPC010000178.1 GCA_902782985.1 Oscillospiraceae bacterium | reverse complement strand
CTAATGTCATCTCTCAGATTAACCGTCCGACTCTTATCCTGGCGCATAATAAGACTCTTGCAGGCCAGCTCTATTCGGAATTCAAGGAACTCTTTCCCGAGAATGCCGTCGAGTATTTTGTCTCATATTATGATTATTATCAGCCCGAGGCATATATTGCATCTACGGATACTTACATCGAGAAGGACAGTGCCATAAATGACGAGATCGACAGGATGCGTCATGCGGCAACAAGATCGCTTCTGACAAGAGACGATGTCATCGTCATATCTTCGGTATCCTGTATCTACGGTATAGGTGAGAAGGAGGACTATCAGTCCCTTATGGTAAGCCTGCGTGCAGGTCAGGAGATCTCTCCCGATGCCGTCATGGCCGAGCTTATTAATATCCAGTATGAGCGTAATGACTTCGAGGTTAAGCGCGGTACCTTCAGATGCAGGGGCGACGTTATCGATATATATACGCCGGATTCCGAGGAGATGCTGACTCGTATAAGCTTCTTCGGTGACGAGATAGAGAAGATCAGCTCCGTACATGCCATAAGCGGCAAGACCGAATGGAGCAGGAGCTTCGTGGAGATATTCCCGGCGTCTCACTATGCTACGGGTAAGGCAAAGCTCAAGCGCGCTCTTGTGACCATCGAGGAGGAGCTTGATGAGCGTCTCAAGGTGCTGCGTGACGAGGGTAAGCTTATTGAAGCATACCGACTCGAGCAGAGGACCAGATATGATATGGAGCTCCTTAATGAGACGGGTTTTTGCAAGGGAATCGAGAATTACTCGAGGCATATTGCTCAGCGTCAGGCAGGTGAGGCTCCCTGTACTCTTATGGATTTCTTCCCCGAGGATTATTTGCTGTTTATAGATGAGTCCCACGTTACCGTGCCGCAGGTAGGTGCCATGTATAACGGTGACAGAGCCAGGAAGGATATGCTGGTTCAATACGGCTTCCGTCTTCCTTCGGCATATGACAACAGACCGCTGAAGTTCGAGGAGTTCGAACAGAGAATGGGGCAGACGGTATTCGTATCGGCTACTCCCGCCGATTATGAGAAGGAGCATTCAGTACAGACGGTAGAGCAGGTAATAAGACCTACGGGACTTCTTGAGCCGCAGATATCCATCAGACCAGTTGAAGGTCAGATCGAAGAGATG
Organism: Oscillospiraceae bacterium; assembly: GCA_902782985.1. Lineage (GTDB taxonomy): Bacteria > Bacillota > Clostridia > Saccharofermentanales > Saccharofermentanaceae > Saccharofermentans. The sequence continues at coordinate 3,183 of CACZPC010000178.1, read as the reverse complement.
ATCCATGAGATCCGCGAGAATAATAAGACCGGTGAGAAGACTCTCATAATGACTCTTACCAAGAAGATGAGTGAGGATCTTACGGACTTCCTGTCCAAGGAAGGCATCAGGGTCACATATCTGCATTCCGATATCGATACGGTGGAGAGGATGGAGATATTAAATCAGCTTCGAGCCGATAAGACGGATGTTATAGTCGGTATCAATCTCTTAAGAGAAGGTATCGATCTTCCCGAGGTATCGCTCCTCATGATACTCGATGCTGATAAGGAAGGATTCTTAAGATCCGAGAGATCTCTTATCCAGATCATGGGAAGATGTGCCCGTAACAGCAACGGACGCGTTATCCTCTTTGCAGACTCGATCACGGATTCCATGATGAATGCCGTATCCGAGACCAACAGAAGGCGTGAGATACAGCAGAAATATAATGAGGAGCACGGTATAGTGCCCAGGACGATCAAGAAGGAAGTCAAGGATGTATTCGATATCGTATCTGACTCCGCCAAGAGCGAGAAGGTCAAGAAGATCGATGTCAAAAAGCTTATCAATAAGGGTGATGCTGGTGCCGCTTCCGATGAAGATAAGGAGAAGCTTATTACCAGACTTGAGAAGGAGATGCGTGCGGCAGCCAAGGAACTCGATTTCGAGAAGGCCGCCGAGCTTCGTGATATCATAATCTCACTTAAGGGAAAGGGCGGTTGATATCCGGGTGCCTGAAAGCGGTTTTACACATCTTCATCTTCATACCGAATATTCGCTCCTTGACGGTGCTATCCGTATCAAGGATCTTGTTGCCCGCCTTAAGGAACTGGGCATGACAGCCTGTGCCATTACCGATCACGGATCGATGTTCGGCTGTGTAGAATTCTATAAGGAGATGACTGCCGCCGGCATCAAGCCCATAATCGGATGCGAAGTTTATGTCGCTCCGGGCTCCAGATTCGATAAGAGTGTATCTGATAAGTCGAGAGCATATCATCACCTGATACTCCTTGCCCGGGATAATGAAGGTCTTAAGAACCTGAACAGACTTGTATCTGCAGGATATACAGAAGGCTTCTACCGTCGTCCGCGTGTGGATAAGGAACTTCTTGCTCAGTGGCATGAGGGGCTTATATGTCTCTCGGGATGTCTTGCCGGCAGGCTGTCGGAGCTGATAATGGACGGCAGGGTCAATGAGGCCGAGCAGGAGGCTTTATGGTATGACGGGCTTTTCGGCAGGGGAAATTATTATCTGGAGATCCAGAGCAATGTGCTGACGGAGCAGTCGCGTGTTAATGCAGCTCTTATAGCTATATCCAATAAGACCGGTATCCCGCTTGCGGCTACCAATGACTGCCATTATCTCATGAAGGAAGATGCCTATGTCCAGGATGTCCTCTTATGCCTTCAGACCGGCGCCAAACTCTCTGATAAGGACAGGATGAGGATGCAGACCGACGACTTCTATGTCAGGTCCGAGGAGGAGATGAGAAGCTTCTTCCCTGATATTCCCGAAGCGATAGATAATACGATGAAGATCGCGCAGATGTGTCATGCCGAATATGATTTCTCCACGATCCATCTGCCTGAATACGATATCCCTCAGGGGTTTACGGATAATAAGGAATATCTGCTGCACCTGACGACTGAAGGTCTTAAGAGGAGATATGAGATCAAGGGCAGAGCAGCAGACGAGGACGTTTATACCAAGCGAGCCGAATATGAGCTCGGTGTTATCAACAGCATGGGATATACCGACTACTACCTGATCGTCTGGGACTTCATTAATTATGCCAAGACTCACGGGATAATGGTCGGCCCCGGAAGAGGATCGGGTGCAGGTTCCCTTGTTGCTTATGCCATAGGAATAACTGACGTTGATCCCATCAAATATAATCTGGTATTCGAGCGCTTCCTGAACAGCGAAAGAGTATCGATGCCTGATTTTGATGTCGATTTCTGTTATGAGAGAAGACAGGAAGTTATAGATTATGTTACGCGAAAGTACGGTGAGGACAGAGTAGCCCAGGTAATCACTTTCGGTACGCTTGCTGCCAGGATGTGCATAAGGGATGTAGCGCGTGTAATGGATCTTCCTTATGCCAGGACCGATGCAATAGTCAAGATGATCCCCGAGAATATCGGTATCACCATAGCAAATGCTCTCGAGATCAATAAGGAGCTCAAGGCCGAATATGATTCGGATATCCAGGTTCGAAAGGTTATCGATGTCGCCAAGAAGCTTGAGGGCATGCCCAGGCATACTTCTACTCATGCAGCAGGTGTAATCATCTCCGGTAAGCCCATTACGGATATCGCCCCGCTGGCGGTCAATGACAATAATGCGGTAGTACAGTTTGCCAAGGCTGATATAGAGAGCGTGGGACTTCTGAAGTTTGACTTCCTCGGACTTCGTACACTTACGGTGCTTCGTGATACTGCCGATATGGTCAAGGAACGATACGGCAAGGAGATAGTCTTCGATGCACTGCCTCTTGATGATGCCAATGTATTCAGGATGATAGGCGAAGGAGATACTGTAGGTATCTTCCAGCTCGAGAGTAAAGGCATGACGTCCTTCATGAGGGACTTAAAACCCGGATCGATAGAGGATATTACCGCCGGTATATCACTCTACAGACCCGGACCTATGGATCAGATCCCCAAATATGTCAGCGGTAAGCATAATGCGGATTCCATTACATATGATCACCCTCTGCTTGAGCCGATCCTTAATGTCACATACGGATGTATGGTCTACCAGGAGCAGGTAATGCAGATCGTTCGTGATCTTGCAGGTTTCTCCATGGGACAGTCGGATAATATAAGACGTGCCATGAGTAAGAAAAAGAAGTCGATGATGGAGAAGTACAGGCAGCTCTTTATCTACGGCGGCACTGACGAGACGGGAAGGCAGATCGAAGGCGCCATCGCGCACGGTGTTCCTGAGAAGACTGCCGATAAGATATTTAATGATGTGGCGGGATTCGCGGGATATGCATTTAATAAATCCCATGCTGCCGCATATGCAATTGTCGGATATTATACTGCTTATCTTAAGTATTACTATCCGACCGAATTCATGGCTGCCATGATGAATTCATTCAGATTCAATATCTCGGCGGCTGCATGGTATATAAACTGCTGCGGTCCCATGGGAATAAAGGTACTGCCTCCCGATGTCAATAAGAGTCAGGT
>CACZPC010000177.1 GCA_902782985.1 Oscillospiraceae bacterium | reverse complement strand
TATATGACGGTACGCTCTTATATGTTCATAAGAATGAGCCGGGTACTCTTTATAAGAGGCAGGCGGATAATACGATATATTTCTCGACACATCCACTCGATGAATTCGGGTGGGAGGAAGTCGAACAGAATCAGCTCAGCGTATATCGCTCGGGCAAACTCATATATACGGGAAGAAAACACGATAATACTTATCACCATGATGATGCCAGGATGAAGCTTATCTATCTTGACCATGCCATGCTCTGATATGACCCGTGATAAGAAATACTTATAACAGATGATACAAAAAGGGGATTATCCCGTTAAGTGCTCTGAATGATATATTTTTTATAAATATGAAATGATGTGAATATATTCTTATTATGCGTTAGGCGAAAGGAGCTCGGTAACAATGTCTAATGTGACGTATTCAGGTGTGCGCGAGAGCGTACCGGGAAGGCTTAATGACCTGGGTTCCACAGGTAAAAAGGTCAGTGAAGATTATAAGAAGGGCTGTCTTAAGAGGGCAGACCGCAGTTTTGCTCAGGGACTTCAGTGTCAGCAGATCAACAGTATGGCTGCGCTTATGTCTCTGGAGGATTCCGTCTTTATCTCTCATTCTCCTCAGGGATGTGTGGGATGTGCGATCATGGCAGTGGATATGTATCGTGTAGGTCAGATACACAGAGGCGTTAAGCATGTAAAGAATCCCCGTCTTATCGTTACCAATCTTGATCAGAAGAATGTCGTATTCGGAGGTGAGAAGAAGCTTCGTGAGGCTGTTCAGAAGGCTGTCGAAAGGTATTCTCCGAAGCTTGCGTTCGTCTTTGCATCATGCGCTTCCGGTATCATAGGTGATGATATCGATGCTATATGCGGTGACCTTCAAAGAGAGTATCCCGACACGCTGATAATCCCCATTCATTGTGAAGGATTTAAATCCAAGATCTGTGCTTCCGGATTTGATGCGGCCTTTATCTCGATCAATAAGTATATTCTCAAGAATAATAAGGTCCCTAAGCAGAAAGGTCTTATTAATCTATTTGCTCCGACTACGGTAAGTTATGCCGATCAAAAGGAGATGGAGAGGATGCTTCGTCTGCTGGGAGCGGAAGTCAACTATATACCTTTTTACAGCTCTCTTGAGAAGATCAGAAAGATCCCTGCTGCAGAGGCATCGACTTCCATCTGTAAAGTATTCGCGGATGAGTTCATGAAGACTTTGTGGGAGGATTATGAGATACCTTATTCCCATACCGTAATGCCCATAGGTATCCGTAATACCGATAAGTGGTACAGAGGTATCGCCAAGGTCATCGGCAAGGAGAATGAAGTAGAGGAGATAATCAGCAGGGAGCACGAGAGGATCGAGCCCCTGGTCAAGAAGATAAGAGACCGACTTCAGGGTAAGCGCGTGTTTATCTGCGGCGGTACCGGAAGATCTTTCGCAGCAGCGGCGCTTATCGATGATTTCGGAATGGAGCTCGTAGGTCTTGAGACTCCTACATATGACGATGACGCTCAGACGGATATCGAGTATCTGAACGGGATACATAAGGACTTTGTTGTTGATATCGCGAACATGCAGCCTTTCGAGCAGGTGAACCTCGTAAAGAAGCTTAAGCCTGATGCATTTATCGGTGTTCCCGAATGGGCGGCTAAGCTCGGAATACCCACTACGCATGTCCTTGACGGTAAGCGTCCTACCATGGGTTATGACGGACTGCTGTTCCTCGGTAACAAGATAGCGGATCAGCTGGAGAACCCGGGATTTAACAAGAAGCTTGCACAGCATGCCAAACTCCCTTATAAGGAGTCCTGGTATCAGGAGAGTGCTTTTAAATATATCACCGAGGGAGGAAATTAACGTGTCACAGATAATGGAGAATCCTAAGGGCGGATGCGTCCTTGCAGGAATAAATTCCGTACTCGGTGCGATCGATCGTGTATGCCCCGTATATCACTCCGGTCCGGGCTGCTGTATGCAGACGACGGCTTCTGATCAGGGACAGTCAGGTCATAAGCATGCATGCTTTGTCAGCGGAGTATCGCTGCCGTCCAGCAATATGCTCGAGAAGGAAGTCGTATTCGGAGGTACCGATAAGCTCAGGACTACTATTCAGGGCTCGATAGATATTATCGATGCTGATGCTTATTTCGTACTGACGGGATGTACGGCCGGAATCATAGGAGATGACGTTGCAAGCGTTACGGAGGAATTCCTCGAGAAGGGTTATCCGGTGTATCCCATAGAAGCTCCGGGATTCATCGGCGACAGTAATCTCGGTTATGAGACAGTCTGGAATACATTTCTGGATAAGATAATCGAACCGGACCTTCCGAAAGACGACAAGCTCGTTAATATCTTCGGAATAATCCCTTATCATGATCCTTTCTGGAGCGGAACGCTGGAGGAGATAGATCGAATCCTCTCAAGACTCGGACTAAAGGTAAATACTTTCTTTACCAAGGGACAGGGTATCGATACCATACGTAAGTGCTCATCTGCGGCTCTTAATATAATCATCAATCCCTGGTTGTTTAAGGGACCCGCATCCAAGTTTGAAAGTAAGTTCGGTGTGCCGAGCTTACGTATCCCGGGTTTGTTTGTCGGTGCCACCGATACGACGAGATTCGTTCGTAAGGTAGCCGAGGCACTTGATCTTGATAAGGATCTTGTAGAGAAAGTCATCCGTGATGAAGAGGAATATGTATATAAATATCTTTCGCAATCGATAGGTGTTCTGAGCTGGAAGAGATTTGCCGTAGTATCTGATGCCAATAATGCCGTAGGATTTACGAGATATCTGGCTAATGACTACAGTTTTACTCCTGTATTGGTCATTGTCTCAGAACCTGTCATAAGACCTGACGATAAGGAACGTATAATCAGGGAGATAGAAGATCTTGAATATGCAAGGCCTCCCAAGGTACTGTTTCTTACGGAGCAGTATGAGATCAATCAGGCGATCAGGGATGAGGAAGAGGAGATCACCCTGCTTGTCGGAAGCAGCAACGACAGGGAGATCGCACTGGAGAAAGATATCCAGTTTATCCTCGGATCCTTCCCTATGAGCGAAAGGCTGATATTTAACCGTACATATGCCGGTTATCGCGGAAGCTTAACATTTACGGAAGATATATACGACAATAACTGATGAATACGATCTCCGGATAATGGTCGAGGCGTCATAGCCCGGTCTGATACCGGAGATCTTTCTTATCAGATGTGCTTTGAGAGTGTTATTATATCCCTATACCATAGTGACGGAGGAGCATTCTGTGGATAAGGATCTTAAGACACTGATAGCCGCTGCGCGCGGAGATATTAAGGCTGATCTCGTGCTGAAGAATGCACGGATATTGAATGTCTTTACCAAAGAACTCGAATCAGGAGATATCGCCATTAAGGACGGATATATCGCAGGTATAGGTGAATACGAAGGCGAAGATATCTTAGACCTTGAAGGAAGGATCGTCTGTCCGGGTCTTATTGACGGACATATACATATCGAAAGCTCCATGTTAACTCCAGGGGAATTCGCCAAAGCCATAGTCCCTCACGGTACAACTGCGGTCATCACCGATCCTCATGAGATAGCTAATGTGGCCGGAGAAGAAGGCATCTCTTTTATGCTCGAGCGAAGTAAGGATCTGCCCGTGGATATCTTTTTCATGTTGCCTTCGTGTGTACCGTCAACACCGCTGGATGAAGCCGGAGCAGTACTGGAAGCGGAGCATCTTGAACCTTTTTACAGGGAAGATCGTGTATTGGGTCTTGCTGAACTCATGAATTCCTATGGTACGGTCAATGCAGATGATGGCATCATTGCGAAGATAAAGGGCGCTGAGGCTAACGGCAGGACTGTAGACGGTCACGCGCCCGCGCTTTCCGGAAAGATGCTCAATTCCTATATAGCGGCCGGCGTTAAGTCAGATCACGAATGTTTCAGCATTGAAGAAGCGGAAGAGAAGCTGAAGCGCGGTCAGTATATCATGATAAGGCAGGGAACGGCTGCAAGGAATCTGAATGCACTTCTTCCTTTATTTGATGATAAGTATTGCGACAGATGCCTGCTCGTAACGGACGATAAGCACCCCGGTGACCTTCTTGAGGCAGGTCATATAGATTACATAATCAGAGAGGCGATCAAAGCAGGTAAGAGTCCTTATAATGCGATAAAGATGGCATCGTTTAATGCGGCATCTTACTTCGGGTTAAAGGATACGGGTGCGGTAGCTCCCGGCTACAGAGCGGATCTTATAGTCGTATCGGATCTTAATGAATTCAGCGTAGAGAAGGTCTTTAAGAACGGGATCCCCGTGGCGGAAAACGGAAAGCTCCTAAGGGATATCTTCACGGGGAGCGATGACAAAGATAAGTATAAACGTGTATATCACAGCTTTAATATGCACGAGGTGTCTCCTGAAGACTTTAGAATAAACGAAAAAGGAAGCAGGAAGAGGGTCATAAAGATCTTCCCCGGAGAGATCGTGACCGACGAAGTCATAGTCGATTCCGGTTCACCCGAAGCAGAACCGTCCGAAGACATAGTCAAGATAGCGGTTATTGAGAGGCATAAGGACACCGGTCATATCGGACTCGGATTCCTTATGGGATACGGCATTAAGAAAGGTGCCGTTGCCTCGAGTGTTGCACATGATTCACATAATCTTATCGTCGCAGGTACAAATGACGAAGATATGGCTCTTGCCGCTAATACCGTAAGAGCTAACGAAGGCGGTATCGCAGTAGTGGCAGACGGTAAAGTCTTATCTTCTCTTGCCCTTCCTGTCGCAGGTCTTATGTGCGAAGAGGATGCGCAAACAGTGGAAGATAAGTTAAGGACAATGAAGGAGCAGGCAAGGAGCCTCGGTGTCCCCGAAGATATCGATCCTTTCATGACGCTTGCCTTTACGGCTCTTCCGGTCATTCCTAAGCTTCGCATAATAACAAAGGGCGTAGTGGATGTTAACACCCAGAGCTACGCCCCCGTATTATTTGATTAGATCAGTATCAGACTGCCAGGAAGAATTTAATAAGGAAGATAGCGGAGAGGACATAAGTCAGGACCGATACTTCCTTTGCCTTGCCTGTTAATACCTTGATACAGGTATAGCTTATAAGAGCAAGTCCGATTCCGTGCCCGATGGATCCGGAGATGGGCATTGCCAGCAGCATTATGCCGACGGGAAGGATCTGGCAGATATCCGTAAAGTCGATATCCTTGAGGTTACTGAGCATCAGGATACCTACATAGATAAGTGCGGAAGATGTGGCTGCAGCGGGGATTATTGCCGCGATAGGAGCGATGAACATACAAAGAAGGAAAAGGACTGCCGATGTAAGGGCAGTAAGTCCTGTCCTTCCTCCGGCTTCAACACCTGAAGCAGACTCTACGAATGTAGTAACCGTGGAAGTACCCGTAAGAGATCCTGTTACAGTACCTACAGCATCGGAGATAAGAGCTTCCTTCATCTTGGGCATGGATCCGTTCTCATCGAGCATATTAGCTCTTGAAGCAGTTCCTACAAGTGTTCCTATGGTATCGAACATGTCGATGATGCAGAAAGTAATGATAAGAGTGATGACCGTGAACCAACCTATCTTTGCAAATCCTGCGAAGTCGAGCTTGAAGAGAGTTGCCTCGGCAAGATCCTTAAAGGGAGGTATGAAAGTTGCATCCTTAAGACCTTCGAAAGGATTGATCCCGAAGAATATTCCTTCTCCGGCCCAGTAGAATACAGAAGCAATGAGCATTCCGTAAAGAACGGCACCTTTTATCTTTCTGTGAGAAAGAGCAACGATAACAAAAAGTCCGATGAACATTGTAAGTACGGTAAGTACCATCATGTTATAGCCTGTTCCCATTGAGTCCTTGGCCGAAGATGCCGTGAGGGATCCGAAGAAGTCTCTCATGGCGAAGAACTGTGAAGAGGAACCGTCATCGTGGAATACGAATACGCCTGCATTAGAACCGAATCCTATGTTCATGAGCATAAGACCTATGGCAGGACCGATGCCGAGGCGAACGCCTAAGGGAATAGCCTGAACGATCTTTTCGCGTACGTTGAATACGGAAAGGATGATAAATACGATACCTTCAATGAATATGATAACAAGAGCGCTTCTGAAAGACTCAAGATATGTCATTCCGGTCATCATGGCAATGTTTGCCGTAACGAGAGCAAAGAAGCTGTTAAGGCCCATGCCCGGGGCCATAACGAAAGGCTTGTTGGCCAGGAATGCCATACAAAGGGAACCTATGGCAGAAGCTATACATGTTGCAAGGAATACTCCGTTCCATAAGCCCTGTCCTTCAGCTCCGAAGTTGGTAAGAAGATTGGGATTCAAAGCGATGATATATGCCATCGTCATGAATGTGGTAAGGCCCGCGATAACTTCCGTGCGGACGGTCGTTCCGTTCTGTTTTAATTGAAACAGCTTTTCCATTCATACACCTCCGTTTTGTTCCGATTGAAACTGATATCTAAATATTAATCAAGTAGGAGGGAGATTGCAATTTATAAAGAATACTTTCCTGTCCATGAAAAAACCGAAAGCGGAATTGACGCAGTAGGTAAATGGTGTTAGTGTTTATGAACGTATAAAGACAGGATGTATAAGGTAATTACAGATGTTGATCCGCACTGCCGCCATAGATGATCTTAATGCCATAGCAGAAGTTGAAGCTCTGTGCTTTCCTTCTGCTGAAGCGGCTTCTTCAGAAGACTTTCGTAAGAGGCTCGAAGCATATCCTGAGCATTTCGTGTTGCTCTTTATCGAAGACAGGCTCGTATCTTTTGTAGACGGTATGGTAACGGATGCCCCCGACCTTGAAGACATCATGTACGAGGATGCTTCATTGCATGACCCTGAAGGCAAGTGGCAGATGATATTCGGAGTTAATACCATCCCCTCATGCAGGAGAAAGGGATATGCCGGAATGCTTATACGTAAGCTTACGGATATGGCAAGAGAACAGGGAAGAGAAGGACTGGTACTTACCTGTAAAGAGGAGCTTATCTCATACTATTCGAAGTTCGGATTCGTAAACGAAGGCTTAAGTTCATCTTCTCACGGAGGCGTTATCTGGTATCAGATGAGGCTGACCTTTGATAAGAAATGACAATAGGATAGAATAAACCTGAATTGAGAGGAAGATTATATGATCACAAGAGACGAAGCATTCACATTACTTACTAAATACAACAAGGATCCATTCCATATTCAGCATGCAGTTACCGTGGAAGAAGTCATGAGGTGGTATGCAAATGAACTGGGATATGCTGATGAAGCAGAATATTGGGGTATAGTCGGCCTCCTGCATGATATAGACTTCGAGCTCTATCCTGATGAGCACTGCATCAAGGCCCCCGAACTTCTTAAGGAAGGCGGAGTAAGCGACGATGTAATTCACGCTGTATGCTCCCACGGATACGGTATTACCGTTGGTAACGGAACTACGATCGACGTAGAGCCGACAAGAGAGATGGAGAAGGTCTTATTTGCAGCAGACGAGCTTACGGGACTTATATGGGCTGCAGCTCTAATGAGACCTTCTAAGAGCACTAAGGATATGGAGCTTAAGTCACTTAAGAAAAAGTATAAGAGCAAGGGATTTGC
>CACZPC010000176.1 GCA_902782985.1 Oscillospiraceae bacterium | reverse complement strand
TATCGGTGATATCGGAACATCTTCCTTCTATCCCCCTCACCACATGACAATGGGTGAAGGCGGTGCCATCTATACAAATAATCCCGTCCTTCACAGAGCTATCCGCTCCATGAGAGACTGGGGCCGTGACTGTATCTGCCCTTCGGGCGTAGATAACTTCTGCGGACACAGATTCGACAAGCAGTATGGTGAGCTTCCTCTCGGATACGATCACAAGTATGTATATTCACACTTCGGATATAACCTTAAGGCTACCGATCTTCAGGCCGCAGTAGGATGCGCTCAGATCGTTAAGTTCCCTTCATTCGTTGAGAGAAGAAGACATAACTTTGACAGACTCAAGGCTGCACTTGCAGGTACTGAAGATAAGCTCATCCTTCCCGTAGCATGCGAGAACTCAAGACCTTCATGGTTCGGATTCCTTATTACATGTAAGGAAGGCGTAGACTCCGTTAAGGTCGTCGATTATATCGAAAAGCAGGGAGTTCAGACAAGAAGGCTCTTTGCAGGTAACCTTATAAAGCACCCCTGCTTTGACGAGATGAGAGCAACAGGTGAAGGCTACAGGGTCGTAGGCGACCTTAAGAATACAGACAGGATCATGAATGACACATTCTGGGTAGGCGTATATCCCGGAATGACTGACGAGATGATCGATTATATGGCTAAGACTATCAGGGAAGCACTGGAGCAGTAAGATCAGATGAAGAAGAGTATAGGAAGCAAGATCTGGGAGATCTTCGAAAAGTTTGTCTTATTTTGTCTGAGGCTCATCCTTAAGCCTTTTAAGAAGACGCTGACACCTGAGCAGGAGCAGGCCTTCATGCAGTTCGTAAAGTTCGCTCTTGTCGGTGTAACGAATACCCTTATGAGTACATTTATAAACTGGGGAACTCTCGCGATACTTGATGCGATTGGCGGCTTTGAGGGTATTGATTTCTATATCGGCAATACAGTGGCCTTTATCCTTTCCGTACTCTGGTCCTATATGCTCAACAGCAGACTTGTCTTCAAGGAGACCGAAGACGGCGAGAAGAGAGTCTGGTGGAAGACTCTTCTCAAGACATATGCCGCATATGCTTTTACGGGACTTGTATTGAGTAATGTAGTCTCCAAGGTATGTGTTGATATCCTCGGTATCAATAAGTACATAGCGCCTCTTATAAATCTTGTTATCAGTGTGCCTATTAATTACATCATGAATAAGTTCTGGGCTTTCAGACAGAAGAAAAAGCCCGAAGCATCGAATGAGGCGGAGATCAAGGATGCCTGAGATCAAGAGAGCGATCGTTACGGGGGCAACGGGAATGCTCGGGATAGCAACGACAGAGAGGCTTCTTCGGGAAGGCTATGAGGTCGTGGCTGTCGCAAGACCTTCTTCCGCGCGCCTTTGTAATATTCCTTCAGATGACCGTATCACGGTGGTAGAGCTCGCACTTGACGATATATCCTATCTTCCTTCGGATCTGAAGGAAGAGGGTATCGATCATGCGGATCTTTTCTTCCATTTTGCCTGGGACGGCACTTACGGCGATTCTCGAAATGATGTCGACATCCAGCTTAATAACATAAGGAATTCCGTAGATGCGGTGAGGGCAGCAGCAGAACTCGGATGTTCGTGCTTCCTCGGAGCCGGATCCCAGGCCGAATACGGTCGTGTACCCGACGGAACGAAGCTCTCTTGTGATACACCCTGTGATCCCGAGAACGGCTACGGCATGGCTAAGCTTGCCGCAGGTCGTCTTACAAGACTTGAGGCCGGCAAGCTCGGAATAAAGCATATCTGGGTAAGGATACTGAGCACATTCGGTCCTTATGACGGAGCTCAGACAATGGTCATGAGCGGTATCGCCAAGATGGCTGAGGGGCAGAAAGCATCTTATACCAGGGGCGAGCAGATGTGGGACTACTTATATTGCAAGGATGCAGCCAAGGCATTCTATCTTGCCGCAACGCTCGGCAGGAATAACAGCGTCTATCCTGTGGGCAGCGGAAGCGTTCGCCCGCTCAGGGAATATATAACCGCTATACGCGACGCGGTGGATCCTTCTCTGGATATCGGATTCGGAGAAGTTGATTATTATCCGGGACAGGTAATGTATCTGTGTGCGGATATAAGCAAGCTTCAGGAGGATACGGGCTTTGCTCCCGACTATACTTTCGAGGAAGCGATAAAAGAGACCGTGAAGTGGTATAAGGAGGAGAATAAAAAGTGAAGAAGATAAGCATACTGATACCCTGTTATAACGAAGAGCTCAATGTCGAGCCCATGGCTCAGGCACTTACTGAGATGTTTGCCAAGGATCTCCCGAATTATGATTACGAGATCCTCTTTATAGATAACGACTCCAAGGATCTGACACGCCCTAAGCTCAGAAAGCTCTGCGAGAATGATAAGCATATCAAGGCGATCTTTAATGCCAAGAACTTCGGTCAGTTCAATTCTCCTTACTACGGCATCCTCCAGACGACCGGTGACTGCACCGTTTCCATGGTATGCGACTTCCAGGATCCTATCGAGCTCATCCCCAAGTATGTTAAGGAGTGGGAGAACGGTTATAAGATCGTTATCGGAATCAAGACATCGAGTAAAGAGAGCAAGATCATGTATTTCTTAAGATCCTGCTACTATAAGCTCATAAAGAAGTTCTCCGATGTAGAGCAGATCGAGCATTTCACCGGTTCGGGACTTTACGATAAGGACTTCGTGCAGGTGCTCCGCGATCTTAACGATCCCAAGCCTTTCCTTCGCGGAATCGTTGCTGAGCTCGGTTATGAGCGTAAGGAGATCCCTTACGAGCAGCCTCAGAGAAGAGCAGGTAAGACAAGTAATAACTTCTATCGTCTTTACGACGCAGCGATGCTTTCCATTACGTCATATACCAAGGTCGGACTTCGAATCGCCACTATAGGCGGAGCGATGCTCTCGGCACTCAGCCTTGTTGCGGCATTTGTATACCTTATCCTTAAGCTTTGCATGTGGGATGAGTTCCCTGCAGGTATGGCTCCGGTTGTCATCGGTATGTTCGTATTGGGATCGGTCCAGCTGTTCTTTATAGGACTTCTCGGCGAATATATCCTTAATATCAATGACCGTGTTATGAGAAGACCTCTTGTCGTTGAGGCTGAGAGGATCAATTTCGACAATGAGGAGAAGAAAATACCCGATGCCGAATAAGTCACTTCTTAACAGAGACAAGCTCAATAAGATGCACATATTCTTTGCCGTATTTATCGGCATGTATCTTGTGTATCTCGCTTTTTACCATGTAAGAGTCAATGTTCAGGGGATGGAGTATCCCTGCGCAAGATTCCTTTTCTTCCCGCAGGACAGATATAAGGATTTTGCCACGATCAACCATGCGATCAAGGATCTGAATCCCTATATCTCACGACTCAGTAATTATCCGCCGCTTATTCTTGCCTTTGCAATGATCTTCTCGAAGATGGGCGATTATTCCCCTTATGAGGCGACGACTCTGCAGGATGCTTTCGACGATCCGGCAATATGGAGATCCTTCATATTGCTTATGGGTCTTTACTGTGTGGCAGTAGTAGTATGCTGCATATATTACGCATTTAAGGTGATAAAGAAGAGCGGAAGCATCAAAGTCTCTTCGAAAGTCATTACCTATGCGGCATATATCTCTCTCGGCGCCATGTTCCTGGTAAGTGCTCCTTCTCTCTATACTATAGACAGAGGTAACTATCTCGTCGTGTCCATCGTCCTTTATATCATGTGGGCGATAGCTGAGCAGGAAAGCCCCGACAGTTACTGGGG
>CACZPC010000175.1 GCA_902782985.1 Oscillospiraceae bacterium | reverse complement strand
TCGCATCTGATACTCGCAAGACCCGCTTCGATTCGAGAAGCGGGTTTTTATAAAGAATTATCGGTGTAGTTGCAGCAGCATCCGGGAAGGACACGACATATTTTCTACTCCGCAATCTGACGATAGTATCTTTTTTTCATAGGATAGATCAACAGATGGATAAATTAGCATATTGACTTGAGGCGAAGCTACACTATAATAATGTTAACGAATTGTTAACAAAGCGTTAAGCGTTCGATCTTGTTCATTTAATGCCTGTTTAAGGAATCTCTATTCCTTAATGAGTATGCGATGATCATTATCGGAACAGATCAAATTAGACAATCATCTATCCCATAACTTCCAATTTGAAAGCAGTGTCGAGATTTCGGCGCTGTTTTCCTTTGTGCAGATTTACCTATAATCACGTGCTTTTCCGTGCATTTAATCAACAAACAGAACCTTAAAGACATTTGACTCGTGAACATATTCTGTATAGAATGTTAATGGATTGTTAAGAAGAGACACATTTTTGTTCACATTTGTTTTATCCCGCAAGAGGATCTGAGAAGAGGAATTTTTAAGAGCATCAGTTTTGCATTGAACATTTTCAGGGGCTCATTATACCCCGAACACTTCTGCACAGCTGATATCACCCGAAAAGGAGAACGAACATGCAAAAGAGAACCTTGAAGATCTGGGTCACAGTATTGGCCGTAGCTTTGGCTGTCATCTTTCCGCTTCAGCTTCTGAGCGCTGATGTTGCTGCAGCGGAACCGAGCGAACACTATACGATCACCGGTTACGACACTAATGATAATGTTTATGATGCCAATAATAACATTATTCACGGTCATACATATTGTCTGAACCGTTCCCGCCCATCTCCGAGCTCCGGAGAATATACAAGACACAGACTTTCAGATATGCCTTATTCCATATTCGATTTCTGCACATATCAGCATGCGGCAAGATACGGCAACGAGGACAAGACTTTCACTCCTGAGGATGATGCCGAAGTCAGGCTTCTTCTGCTCAATCTCCTGATAAAGCAGGACAGTCTCGATCTTCACGGCTGGAAGATGCAGGAGATCGTATGGTTCATGACATGCGGTAAGTTCTGTGATTCCTATTATGTCGGTGAAAACTATACGATGGATACCAATGATCTTGCTGATATCAAAGCACAGATCAATGCCGAGCCTCACTATACTTTCGCTGATTACGACGTATATTATTACTACTCCGTCAACGGACAGTATCAGAATACCCTCGGCGGACTCTTTGTTCCGGTAGCAACTTCTTTCAGCATAGATAAGACTGTAGTAGACGGTCTTGATGCAGTTGAAGATTACAACGGTATCGACGATACACTCGGTTTTACGCTGAATCTCAATTTCTTCGATACACTCGGAATCAGGCCCGTAGCTTATGAAAGCTTCACATTTACCTTCACTGACAGAGACGGCAAGGTAACTACTCAGACACTTACTACCGACGGAATCGGAAATCTGTCTGTCAATATATTGAGCGGTCAGAATGTTGACATCTCCGGATTTGACAGTGTTAACTATCGTATAACGATCTCAGAAGCTGATACAAATACAGACAGCACCTGTAATCTGGACAGCATCTCATCTCCCAACTCCACTCTTACGGATAACGGAGACGGTTCCTATACATTCGACTTCAGCCAGTCCTACGTGGTCGATATAGATCTTGTTAACCGCCATATCAGCGCAGATCCTACACCCGTTCCCACGCAGACATCCGAGACTACTACGGAAGCTACCACGGCAGCTGTTATCGCTACAGTCGAGACTACTACAGAGGAAACAACAACCGAAGAGACGACTACCGCACAGGTACTCGGTGTGGCAAGAGCTGAAGAGACGACTGCCGAAGCTGAAGCAACAGCCACTCCCACACCTGCTTCTTCGAGCACACCTGCTACAGGAGAGGCGTCAAATGCCTCCAGAGTCATTACCGGTATCATCCTCATCGCTGCAGGTGCGGTAGTATTTACATTAAGCCGTTCAACCAGAGAGCAGGAAGCCTGATTGAGCTGCTGATCCGTTTCGATATGCTTTTCCCGAAGACTGCCTCAATTATCGAGGCAGTCTTTGTGTTATATTGTTTTTTATGAATATAAATATGATCAAAGAGATATGGCATATTCTAGGGACGGTTGATTTCTGGGTCGACCTCATCGGCAGGTTCAGGCTCCTTGGACCTTTTGCTCCGATATTGCTGTCATTCATCGAAGCTGTATTTCCGCCGCTCCCGCTGGTTGCCATAGTAACACTGAATGTGGCAGCTTACGGACTGATCCGCGGCTTCATATACAGCTGGCTCGGCACCAGTCTTGGCTGTACCTTTGTATTCTTTGTTGTCAGGACTTTATTCAGACGTCTCCTTATCAGGCTCAGCAGTCGGTTTGCAGCTATCGCCAAAGCTCGCAGCATTGCAGTTAAGATAAACAGACCGACACTTTTTATGCTCCTCATACTTCCCTTCACTCCGCTGTCATTGGTCAATCTCGGATTCAGCCTGTCCGATTATTCCAAGAGAAGATATCTTCCCATGTTATACAGTGGTCTTGTCATAAGGATATTCACCTTTTCGATAATAGGAAAAAGCACGGCGTCTGCTTTAAGACAACCGTGCTTTCTGGTCTTATCCGTCATCCTTCTTGTCGCTACATACGTGATCTCAAAGAAAGTCACTAGGAGAACGATCAGCGACTGACATTATCAGTTATATCTCAGTGCATCGATAGGCCTCATACGTGCTGCCTTCCTGGCGGGATAAAGACCGAAGATGACTCCTACTCCCGTCGAGAATGCCACGGCTACGATAATAACACCTGCCGAAAGGCCGAAGTTGACCTTACCGATTATATTGATAAGCTGCATCGTAACCCAGGAAAATCCGATACCGATCAGACATCCCATAAGACTTAATACGATCGCTTCAATAAGGAACTGAAGCATAATGACTCTCGGCTGAGCACCGATAGCCTTTCGAATACCGATCTCACGAGTTCTCTCGGTTACGGATACGAGCATGATATTCATGATACCGATACCGCCTACGAGAAGCGAGATGCCCGCAATACCGCCGAAGAGAAGAGATAATGCACCGGTGATCGTACCCATCTGATCGCTGATAGTCGATTCGTTATAGACCTCAAATGCTTCCTCATCATTATTAAAACGCTTGAGCATATAATCCTTAAGATCGGCTTCTGCGGTCGCGAAGTCACCGTCCACGGGAGATGCAATAAAGCTTGTAACCTCCATACTTCCGTTCGGAAAAGCTCTTGCCATCGTCGTAAACGGAACATACGCACGGTAGTTGGTACCCATCAGAAGTGCCATCATCGGATTAGACTGCTTCTCAGTGACACCGATGATCGTATATTCTCTTCCGTTTATCCTTAAGGACTCACCTACGACATCTGCTCTTCCGATAACATCGACCGCAAGCTCATGACTTACTACTACGACATTACTGTGGTTATCCATATCGGGATTCATGATAAATCTTCCGGCTTCAAGCTTTACATTGGTAACCAGAGGCAGCGTCGGAGTCGTTCCGAAGACGATACTCCTTTCGCTTTCATTCCTGCTCATGCAGATGCCGACCGAATACGACTGCGGTGCTACATTCTCTATGCTCGACAGTCCTTTGATATCGGTGATCAACTCATTATAAGAGATACCTTTTGCATCCGTATCGTTAACATATACATCTATCTGGTCAGTACCGAGCTCATTAATGGCTCCCGTGATCTTACCCGATGCACCTGATACAAGTGATACGAGGACTACGAGCGAGAATACACCGATGATGACTCCGAGCATCGTAAGGAAAGATCGCATCTTATTAGAGAGGATAGACTTGATCGCCATCTTGATCGACTGATAGATCATGCGTAAGCTCCTCCTCTCATCCTGACTTCCTCCGAGGGCTTAGGATCTGCACTGTCGGAACCGTCATCAGACTTATCGGGATCATTATCCTTCCCGTTCTTATCCTGCTGATCCTTGTCGAACTCGATATCACTTACCTTGCCGTCCTTGATCCTGATGCTCCTCTGAGCCTGACAGGCAACGGAATCATCATGCGTGATGAGAACAATGGTATTTCCCTGCTTATTAAGTTCCTTGAAGATGCTCATTATCTGCTTACCCGTAGCAGAGTCAAGATTACCCGTAGGCTCATCTGCAAGATAGAGCGAAGGCTTGGAGGCCATGGCTCTGGCAATTGCAACTCTCTGCTGCTGACCGCCGGACATCTGGTTAGGCGTATGTCCTCTCCTGGAGTACAGGTCGACCATCTCAAGAGCTTCTTTTACTCTCCTTTTCCTCTCGGCCATTCCGACACCCTGATAGATAAGCGGGAGCTCGACATTTTCCTCGGCCGTCATGGTAGAGATCAGATTAAAGCTCTGAAATATAAATCCGATCTTCTGATTTCTTATCTTCGCCAACTGCTTTTCGGAGTATCTCTCGATTGGGAGATTATCCAGGTAATATTCGCCGGAAGTAGCTACGTCAAGACACCCCATGATATTCATCAGGGTAGACTTACCGCTTCCGGAAGGACCGATAATGCTGACAAATTCTCCCTGCTTGATATGGATATTGGCATGATCAAGAGCATGGACTACTTCGTCACCCATATAATAGGTCTTACACACATCTTTAAATATGATCATTTCGCGGAGCCTCCGTTATCAGACATCTACTCCGAGAGCCGACAGTGCTTCGGAAGCACTCTGCTCGAAATAAACCGTATCCCCTTCATTAAGTCCGCTCGTGATCTCAACATCCGTACCGTCGGATACGCCCGTGCTCACTACAACTTCACCGCCGAGGGATCCGTCCTCATTTACCGATGTAAATACGAAAGTCTCATCGCCTCTCTGCTGGAGAGCATTCATCGGGATCGTAAGTACATTGCTGGCCTCGCCGACAGTAATGCTCGCATCGGCGCTCATACCGAATCTCATATCGGGATCCATTGTAAGAGCGATATCTACCGTGTACTTAGTAGTACCGTTGGATGCAAGATTGGATATATGCACAATGGTACCCGTAAACTCGCGGTCCGGGATCGCAATACATGTAACCGTAGCTGTCTGACCTTCCTCGACTCCGAGGATGTCGAGCTCGTCTACCTCAATGCTGACACGGATCTCATCGGTCTCGGCAATGGAGATGACCACATCCTCGCTTGTGTTTGTAGAAGGTCTTCCTGATGAGGAACCGCTGCCGGAATATGCAGCTGCCAGAGCATCCAGATTGCTTGCATTTGATGCGTTATAAAGTGCGGCATAATCTGCAACGGAGGGTGCTCCTGCACTGCCCGTATATGCAGCTATGAAATCATTTATATTGAAATCAGAAGGGAGTGCATTGCCGTCACCTGAAGGTGCCTCTCCTTCGGTAGCCTCGAAAGTCACCATTACGAAACATGTTCCGCCTACAACACTGGGAATGATGCTCGTAGAACCGGGAAGATCGAATTCAAGATCATTCTCGCTTCCGAATGCATAACCGGGCTTGGGCTCAAGAGTCACCATCGCCGTATATACCGTACCGGCATCAAATGTTCCGGAGGTTCCGAGCCAAATAACGGAACCTGTATATTCATCAGTCTCCTCGATTGACGACTGCGGTGCTGCTCCGCTTACCGGAGCCGTGATAACAAGTCCCTTAAGATCCGTGATCACTGTTGCAGCAGGAGTAGTCGCAGGTGTTTCACCGGGGGTCGGAGAAGTCTCCGCCGTTGTATCCTCGGGCGTTGTATCCGAAGGGGCGGTATCGGACGATCCTGTCTCCGATGAACTGTCCTGAACAGGCTCTGAAGCATCTTCATCACTATCAGTACTCTGATCGGCGGCAGGGTCTTCTCCGTTTGTCCCCGGATCGAGCTTGCCCAGAAGATCCGTATAATCGGAAACATCCACACCCGCATCAGCTGAAGATGATGAGCTTCCGAGCTGTGTAACTACGCCTGACTGAGTAGCAACTACGACCGGATCGAGATAGAAAGCCGTAAGGATCTCTATCTTATTGTTAAGGTAATCCTGCCTCGTATGATATTCCTCGATCTCATAGTCGCTCATATCACTCGTATCCTCGAGTGCCTTATCGATATTATCAAGTTCTGTCTGTGCACTGACGATCGCCGTCGTTATCGATGCCGGATCGATATTCGCGATTATATCGCCCTCACTTACGACATCACCTACCTCGACTAAAGTCTCCGAGATAACAAGGCCCGAAGGTATCTTGATATCAAAAGAATCTGCCGCAGCGATATATCCGCTTCCGTCTACGGTACTGAGGATATTCATTCTGGAGACCTGTACTTCACCGGGTTTACTGAGCAGTGCAGTCGCTTTTTCCATTGACTTGCTCACATACCACAGTCCGCCTCCGATAAAGATCACGATACATAAGATCACGACGACCGCGGTTACCCACTTGTTCTTTTTCTTAGCCATATGCATACCATCCTATAATCCATATATTCTCTTCAGAAAAGATGATACCAATCTATTATTTATTAATACGAAAAAATGTATAAAGAATTGTTAAAGAATGATCCCGCAAAGACAGCAGGTCATGCTTGGGCTATAATATACGCGGAGTAAGAGGAGGTAATACAATGTCAAAACCCGCCAAAGATACGATCATTACGGCCGTGAGCATCATCACGCTTGGTGTTATTTATTATTTCATCGTAAAGTACACCTCGTTTGGCATTCCCTGCCTCTTTCACGAGATCACCGGACTGAAATGCCCCGGCTGCGGATTATCTCATATGTTCATCGATCTTTTCCACTTAAGGTTCAAGGAGGCTTTTAATGATAATCAGCTCATGTTCTTCTTATGGCCTTTCACATTCGGAGAGATCCTTTATATAAGATATTTGACCTCCGCGGGGCGTGATCTTCCGCGACTTAACAAATTATTCTTATATTCTGCTGTTGGAATTGCGATGATTTACTGTATAATAAGAAATGCAGAGTTACTCTGAAAATTTTAATTGGGGGATTTGAACATGGAAAATGAAAATTACACGAACGCACCCGTGATTGACGGACAGCCCGAGGATGGTAAGGCAACTGCTTCTCTCGTACTCGGTATCGTAGGTATCCTTTGCTGCGGTCCTTGTGCAATTGTAGGTCTTATCATGGCCCTTCAGGCTAAGAACGCAGGAAATACCAGCGGTAAGGTTACTGCAGGTATGGTACTTTCCATCATCGGTCTTGTTCTTTGGGCTCTCGGTATCATCATCAACCTCGCAACAGGCGGTGCTTACGTTAACGAGATCATGGATTCTTTGAACTGATAACGTTTTAAGACTCAAGAAGATTAAGATCCCCGGTCATAAGGCCGGGGATCTTTTATTTTGCATTGATCAATCAATTCAGAACCGATCTGCGATCATATATACTTTCGACTTACAGCTTCAGCTCTTCCAGAGTCCGTGAAGATTGCAATATGCATAAGCTGCTATGATCTGTGCGCCTGATACAAGTGAGAATACAGCTTCAGGTTTATCTTCAGGATGAAGCTCGGCTATCTGAATACCGGCATTTGTTTCAAGGATAACATGGGAAATATAGTGCTCGGCTGTCATTGGATGCTCGACTGAACCTACACTTACTCTTACGATCCCGTCCTCGATCTTTACTACCGGAACATGCTTTTCGACGGCTGCATCTACCGAAGCCGGGATAAGCTCCTCCATCTTTTCTCCGCAGCAGACTACGGGAACCGAACTGTCAACAAGTTTGATGATGATATTGCCGCAATGCTTGCAGCGATAAAGTGTTACTGCCATAGAAATGACCTCCTTAATGCACTATACCTAATTATATCATCGTATACGCAGGATAGACAGTAATGGAAACTAAAGATCAGAAAGCAGACTTTAAATACTGGCGCTTGGTAACGAAAGCATAGATCGCTATATACAAAAGGCTTATCAGCATCGGTATGATCCCGAGATACGGCATATTGGACGCCATTGGTATCTGATAGAATTCGCAGAATCCGTCAAACGAGAAGATCCCCGCGACACCGGTACCGCCCATATACTGAAAAGCAAGATATACAAGAGCCATGATGATATGGATTATCGATATATATAATCCCGCTACGGCAACACTCCTGCCGAAGGATACCATCTCCCTGCGTCTGAAGAAAAGGATATAAAAGATCTCATAGAGAACAGATACGGCCAGTGCCACAAATGCGATCTTCTGAACTCTGTCATCCTCGAACCACTTATGAATAAATACATAAACAAGGATCACAAAAAATGATATGTCATAAAATGCACCGCGTTTCATTACTCTATCGACCTCTTCTAACCGTATTTTCCTATCAGCCCTGCATATCTGTAATTATATGATGCTTTTACGGATTAATCTCTTTGTGAATCTGACGAATTATCGATTGCCGAATAACCTTGAGAAGAACCCGCCTTTGCCCTCTGCCTTGTCCGCCTGAGAGTTGCCGCCCTTATTACCCGTCTTACGCATCACACCCTCATTATATCTGGCAAGGTCGACTGCATTAGGGTACGCATCTGCATAGCGGTCCAATATCTTGTCATCCTGACTCTTTATCTGAAGCTTCATACCGTCTACCGCAATGATCTCGATCACGGATCTCTCGTTTTGCATCCTGACGGGATTGGTCCAGAGATCATCATTGAAATCCGCCTTCGGTATGCCGCCCTCAAGGATCTGTTCAATATTAAGATCCTTATCGAAAGCGGAAAGCGTCGCATAGTTCATTACCTGCATCCTGTTGTCATAGAGCGCCTTCCGGAGTTCATCGCCTGAGATAAAATGATATGTCTCATTTTCATATCTGTCGCTCTTTATGGAATATTTCACAAATACCGCATCCCAGGGACCGACCTCCGATACCAGCCAGTTATATGACTTAACATCATCACCGAGCAGATCTATGATCGGATACATCTTGATAAAAAGATCCGCGGATGTATTTATGTATAAACCGTTCATTTATATCCTCCCTGTTGTCAGGTATCATTATTCTCATTCATTTTAGCACAGAAAAACTCCGCAGCCGTCTTATAAGCTGCGGAGTCTCTTAAATCTCTGTAGATTATATCGAAAAGCTTACTCGGCGATAACTCTGATCCATCCCTCGGGTGCTTCGATACGACCCATCTGGATACCCGTAAGAGTATCATAAAGCTTCTTTGTCCAGGGACCCATCTCCTCCATGCCGCTGGGGAATGCGATCTCCTTACCGTGATCAACGATCTTGCCGACAGGAGAGATAACTGCTGCCGTACCGCAAAG
>CACZPC010000174.1 GCA_902782985.1 Oscillospiraceae bacterium | reverse complement strand
GATCCTTAAGAGCTCGTGAACGGGATCAAGATCACTCGTCTCTTCTATGGTCTCTTCGACTGCTTTCTTTTTGCTGTTTGCCTTTGCTGAAGAAGACTTTTTCTTCCTGCTCTTGGACGTCTTCTTTACTTCATCTTCTGCATCAAGGTTCTCAAGGAAGATGAACTCATCGCAAGCATTTCGGAAAGGGGCAGGAGTCTTCTTCTCACCTACGCCTATCACATATACGCCGGACTCATGTATCCTTATTGCAAGAGGAGTATAGTCACTGTCGCTCGCTACTATTACAAATGCATCGTAGATATCTTTATAGAGCATATCCATGGCATCTATGACGAGAGCCATGTCGGTGGCGTTCTTGCCGCTTACATAGTCGAACTGCTGTGTGGCATTTATGGCAAGCTTCTTTATCTCTTCTTCCCAGTTCTTAAGACCAGCCTTCTTCCAGTTACCGTAAGCTCTCTTAACTACTATCCTGCCTCGTGCAGAGATCTCTCTTATTACTGCTTCCTGCTTATTGATCTGTGTATTATCAGCATCTATAAGGAGTGCTATCTTCTGAAGATTATCCATTATTTACTTTCCTCATTTTCATTTCGTATTACATCGGAAGTAGCTTTCTCCAATGTGGGTCTGTCCATGCTCATCTGCCTGCCGCAGCCTTCGCATGTCATCTTGCATTCGCTTCCGACTCTCGTAAGAAGCCATTTATTACTGCCGCAGGGATGCTTCTTACGCATCACTACAATATCTCCGACTTCGTATTGATATAAGAAAAACTTACCGGGCATAGGCTCCTCTCCTTGTAACTTGAATCATTTTATCCCAAAGGTCACGCGTTCTACAGAACCGTAATCTCTGAGAGTCATTACATTATTAAATCCTGCATGGCTGAAGATCTTACGGACAGCTTCTCCCTGATCATATCCATGCTCGACCATCAGTGCTCCTCCTGCCTTTAGAAGGCTCATTGCTCTATGGGCAACAGGCGGATAAAATCTCAATCCGTCTGCTCCGCCTTCGAGAGCCAGATGAGGTTCATGGTGTCCTACTACATCATCCAGTTCCTTCATATCATTATCATTGATATACGGAGGATTCGAAATGATGATATCTGCCGTTTCCGGATCAAAGATATCGGTCATATTAACGTCCTCGAGCACATCATTCTTTATAACGCGGATCTTATCATGTTCGCCTGTCAGCCTTTCGATATTCATCGATGAACATGAAAGCGCATCCGGTGATATATCCGTTAAGATCGCCTCCGCATCCCTGCCGTGCCTTATAAGCTCTTTATATACCGATATACCGATGCACCCTGTACCTGTGCAAAGATCCGCAAATCGTATCTTATCAGGCTTGTAGGAACATTCGGGAATATTTAATACATCCCCCATAGGAAAGTCGAGAACACCCGCAAACTTCAAAGCGCATTCCACCAGGATCTCCGTATCGCTTCTGGGGATAAGGACACCCGGAGCAACACTGAATCTGTCACGATAAAAATCCCTGTATCCCAGGATATAAGCCATAGGCTCGCCTTGGATACGGCGCTCCGCGAAAGCCTTAAGCTCATCATCGTCACAGGCCTCTTCGGCGAATAAAGAAACTTCAAGGCGGACATCGTCACTGTCGATACCCGCCTCGATCATTTTTCTTATTAAATATTCCTCAATCTTATTACCAGACATCGTCTTCCGCATTCTCGGGGATAACCGCCTGCATAGCCGCTATAGCCACTTCGATGATAGGCTCATCAGGCTCTCTCGTCGTGAATTTCTGAAGCCACAGTCCGGGCTTACAGAAAAACCTGCAGACGGGATTCTCATCATGTCTTCCGACAAATCTCAGGATCTCGAAAGATATACCGCAGATAAGAGGTATGAGTACCAGTCTCAGCAGGATATTGATGACAGGATTATTATCACCGATAAGCACACCCATGATGGTATAGATAATGATCGAGATAGCAAGAACGATGAACATAAATGCCGTTCCGCACCTGGGATGAAATCTCGACTGCTTCTTGATATTCTCTACGTTCAAAGGCTCGCCTGCCTCATAACACGCTATAGTCTTATGCTCAGCACCGTGATATCTCCATACTCTGTCGATACCTTCGATCTTGGAAGAAAGTGCCAGATAGATGAGGAAGATTATCATACGAAGGATACCCTCTGCCACATTGAGGACGACAGACATCCAGGTCGAATCCGAGAGCTCATCTCCTATAAGCTTGACAGCAAGCTCCACGATAAGTCTGGGAAGGAAGATAAAAAGCCCTACGCTGATCGCGATTCCGATGATCGCAGACAGGGTGACCATGAGATTAGGATGCTTCTCCATATATTCATCAAGAGCAGACTTCTTCTGATCCTTCTGTTCTTCCTCGGAAGCTCCCTCTTCTGAGATATCCGCCGACTTCATGAGTGCACTTGTACCGGTAACGAGCATCTTCCAGAATTTAATGCACCCTCTTACGAAAGGCATCTTCTCAAAGAATGTGATCTTTTCGCTTTGCTTGACCTCTTCAACATAGATCGTGCCGTCACCCTTACGAACGGCAATAGAAGTCCTGTGCGGACCATTCATCATGATACCCTCGATAAGTGCCTGTCCGCCTATCGTGGTCTTCTTAGTTTCTGCCATATATACTCCTGCTTATAGTCTAAGTATTCTATTCCACAACAATTATAAAGCATATTTAGAATAATTACATTATAAGTTGGTGACAATCTAAGGCAATACGCGTCAGAGCTCCTGCGGCTCCCTCTTCACGTTCTTAAATACCCATATTACTACGGCGATCACTGCAGCGAACATTATTG
>CACZPC010000173.1 GCA_902782985.1 Oscillospiraceae bacterium | reverse complement strand
CCCTCTCGGCTGTCCGTAAACTTCTTAGTGCCGGGATTTATTAAGAGACGGTGCGTATGAGAACTTCTCCTTGCCATCGATATATGCATATACGATCGGATATATCCCTGCTGCAAAGAGCTCGTCGAGCAGGTCCTTTATATCATCACCAAAATAGTTTGAGAGCAGTATCTCCCCCGTAACGTTATCCATAACAAAAGCGCCGTTATAGACGATCAAAGGGATACGGGCATCGAGGCCCTGTGTAACTTTCTTTGCCGTAATGAGGGATCTGGCCGTAGCATAGGAAAACAGCATGCCCTTTTCCACCAGAGAATTTATAACGCTGTCAGTATATTCCGATGTCCTCTCGCTGCTCCGTAAGAGCGTGCCGTCAAGATCTGATACATACAGAGTCTTCATGAAGTGTTACCTTTTCTTCCTCTTCTTCTGCTTTCTTCCCTGTCCCATGCCTTCAGGTATGGGGTTTACGGGGACTTCAATTATCTTGTCGTTATGAAGTCGGGTACTTATGTCCTCAGGCAGATCGAAATACTCGTCTATCTCTTCGACAGTGACATCAGGCTTAAAGTGACGTCTCTTGAGCTTACCGAATCTTTGGAAATTATATTCCTTCCATAATATCAGCAGCAGTATCTCGATCAGGATGACATTGGCAAGTATGGAAAAATAATGCTCAGTCTGCCTGATAGAATCGATATTATAGATCCAGAACTCCCTTACAGGTCTGCCGATCATATCACAGAACATCCCCTGTATCATGAAGAGCCAGTAGACTACTATATAGATCCAGGAAACTACAGTAAGAATGACCTCGATGACTCTTTTCCACTTTACCTGCTTATTCTCATATTCGATATGATGCTCGATCTTATAATCTATCGCGGGATTCTCATCGCTTCCGTCTGTAAGCGGAAAAGTAAATTTGGAACTTACAAGTTCTTCATTCTCGTCGCCCACGATCTGTCCGGATGCAGCCTGACCGAGTCTGCCGATACGATATTCTTCTTCCGATAATCCTTTATCCTCCACGCCTGCGATCTCTTCGGCAAATACTTCCTGAAGACCGTTCTCCTCGACCTCGGCTTCCTTGGCAAGCTGTGTGATACCCCTATCCGGAGATTTCCAGGTGGCAAGTTTCTTGTTGGGAAGTATGGCTCTTACAACTGCCGCAAGTGCGATAAATACGTTGATATACCAGTAAAAGAGCGGATACCAGATGACCGACCAGGAATTTTTAAGTACGTCTCTGTCGTACTTGGATTCGATGAACATCGCAACGATAAACTGGAAGAGGCAAACGAATGACAGGAACTGGCTCTTCCAGATATATTCGGTAAATACGGTCTTACCGGTGATCTCCATATAAAGAAGTATTATCGTAAGGATAAGCCAGCATACAGACCAGGTAAAGGAACATACCTGCTCGAAATATATCGGCGTCATACGACGTCTGCGCCAGCTCTTAAAGATATCCCAATGTCTGAAGATGACCTCTAGTCCGCCCTCAGACCAGCGTTTCCTCTGTCTCCAGAGACCTTTTACCGTCTCGGGAACGAGCATCCAGCAAAGAGCCCTTGGCTCATACCTAACGTCCCAGAACTTCTTTTCGAGCTTCCAGGTGACAGCTATATCTTCAGTCATCATGTCACGGTCCCAGAAGCCGCAGTCCATGAGTGCCCTTTTCCTGTAGGCGACACATACACCTGAAACCGTCATTACCTTGCCGAGGACACGCTGCGTACGCTTTATAAGACTGATGATACTTGCATATTCACAAAGCTGGAGCTTGCCCAGGAGTGTGCCTCTGTTACGCACACGGGGATTACCGGTAACGGCACCGACCCTCTCTCCGTTCTGCTTGTTTACGAAATGCGATACGAGATATCTTAAGGCATTCTTATCCAGGTAGGAATCGGCATCAACGCCCACGAGTATCTCGCCCTTGGAAGCGATGGTGCCCAGATACAGCGCATTGGCTTTACCACAGTTAGGCTTTAAGTCGATCGCACGGACGATCGGATACTTTCTTGCAAGATCTTTTATAACATCTGCAGTATCATCCGAGCTGCCGTCATTTATGATTATTATCTCGTAATTCGGGTAGTTGAGCTGCGTCATCTCCTCTATTACCGGATACAGGATCGTACTCTCATTGTGAGCCGGCATGAGGATCGATACAAAGGGAAATTTATCCAAAGCGGGAGGTGTCTTTCGCTCATTTGAAAAATAAAAGAGCAGGGAACCAAACACCCACATCATAGCCATGACTGCGGGATACCAGAATACAAAAGTCTCCATCAGATACAACGGCATAATTTGTTCCCCTACATTACAAAGTTTGCCCCTGATTTTTTCCCGAAAGATATAATACTTCTTTAAACTTAATAATCGTAAAGAATTTTCATCTCGGATTTGACAAAAATAACTCGGGTATAAGTTCTTCGGTTGTTACTTTTGATCTTATCAAACGCTGATTATGCATCTGTTGTTGTTTTATGAAGGATTCGTAAAAAGATGACCGGCACCTCCGAAGCAATACACCTCGAAAGTCCGGTCATCCGTTGATCTGCCGTCTTGTCTTAAATCGACATCCCCTGATCGGGAGCTTCAGGCTAGTTCCTGAAGCATCTGTGCAGGATTATCGGCAGCCTTCACCTTATCGAAAGCCTTTATGATCATCCCGTCCTCATCAATAAGATATGTGGTCCTTACAACACCCATGGATACTTTGCCGTAGTTCTTCTTCTCCTTCCACACATCATATGCCTTGATAGCTTCAAGATCCGTATCCGACAGGATAGTAAACGGAAGGCCGTACTTCTCCTCGAACTTCTTATGAGATGCAACTGAATCCTTGCTGACACCCAGGATAACTGCGCCCTTCTCGGTAAACAGCGGCATCAGCTCACCGAAGGAGCATGCCTGCTTCGTACAACCGGATGTATTATCCTTAGGATAAAAATACAGTATTACCTTCGTCCCTTTGTAATCCTTAAGTGAATGCATCTTCCCGTTCTGATCTGGAAGAGTGAAGTCCGGTGCCTTGATTCCTGTTTGGAGCATATTATAAACCTCCTTGATATATAAGATATAAAAGGAGCCGCTTCATAGCGAAACGGCTCCGTAAGTTCACATTTTTATGACATCGGATCAGGGCTTGGGATAGCCGAGAGCGCGGATCATAGCAGTAATATTGTCTACATACTTGTCCTTATCGCTTGATACAAGAACGATAATGATCGTGTCATCTACCCAGTAGATACCGCCGTAGATATCACCATCAAAGAAATCATCGTCATCGCTCTCACCCTTAAGAAGGATATAACCGTAAGCCTTCTTATCATTAACAACGGAACGATGTCTGCCCTTGAAGTCCTTATCGTCTACCATGTCCTCATATCTGTCATAGAATTCATCGAACATGTCCATTGCATCATCTTCGTCATCGAACTGATAATATTCTACATAATAATCATGCTCGACATACCAAACATTGTCACAATCACTACCATTATAATCGGTATAATCATCGTCGTCGATGTCAAAAGACTCCTCGAGTGCCTTCTTGAAATCCTTCTTCGCTACGGGCTTGATCTTACCTGCACAACCGGAAACGGAAAGACCCATTGAAGCGATCAGGATAACTGATACCACATTAGTCAAAACCTTCTTCATCTTATTACCCTTCCTTTTATCAAATACTCCGTACATAATCGTACTTATTTATTATACATGAATTATCCGATATGACAAATCATAGCCCTGATGTACTTATCATATCGCAGGCTGCCAGAGCCGCCGCGGCACCGTCGGCTGCCGCAGTCGTAAGCTGTCTTACCTTCTTGGTCCTTATATCTCCGGCTATGAATATCCCGGGAACATTGG
>CACZPC010000172.1 GCA_902782985.1 Oscillospiraceae bacterium | reverse complement strand
TACCGACGGTAATGCTCCCGGCGGACATAAGCATCTTTCAAGTACCGGTTCCAATATCAGTAACGTATTATCGTATATGAAGCAGACCGATGAGGCGAATTTTGAGCGCGTCATCTCCGAGATCAAATCCAAGATACCTTCCATGAGGAAGAAGAAGAATCTTCCGAAGGAACTGGAGGAGAGCCCTGATAAGCTTTTCCTCTATCTGTTGCTCCTACGTGATCCGAATCCGCATTCTACCATCTTCATAGAGACTCCCGATAAGGATCTTTATCACGATATGGTAGATGTATTAGCAGACGAGATGCGTGAATTCACGCTTAAGAATCCATATAGTCAGATAATCTTTTCGACGCATAATCCTTATATCATCGAGAGCATGTCTCCAAGAGAGATCTGGGTATTCGAAAGGGATTTTGAGGCGGCTGAGATCGACGGCGACGGTGTCAGCATAAGATGTGCCGGTAATGATCCGGTAGTCGAGGCGATGTTCAGGCAGGGTGTTGGCATGGGTGCCATATGGTACGGCGGACATCTTGATAATGACAACGGGTTTGAGTACGAGGAGTAAGTATGCATATCGAGATACTTACCGAAGATAAATCCGGCGCTGTCGTTGTTCAGCGACTTGCTCAGAGAATATGTGAGCGGGAAGGTGCTAATGCCCAGATCTCCGTAAGGCCTCACAGAGGATGCGGAAGTATCCCGAAGGAGCCTGACGGCAGACCTCCGAAGTTCGCAAGTGCGCTTCTTGATCTTCTTCCGGCGAAATGCAGAGCATATAACGAGGTGTATAAGGGCACTGATACGATCCTTGCTGTCGTAATGGATTCCGATGACCATGATCCCGATGAACTTCGTAAGATGCTCTATGCATGTTGTAAGAAATATGCTCCCGACATAAGATCCGTGATAGGACTGTGTACCGAAGAGATAGAAGCATGGCTCCTAGGTGACAAGGATGCAGTCACAGAGGCTTATCCCGAGTGTAATGAAGATGCTCTTGATGACTATGATCAGGACAGTGTGTGCGGCACCTGGGAAGTACTCTGCAAAGTGGTATGTCCGGATACGTATGAAGATCTTATAGATATAGGTTATCCGGCTATCGGTCACTATAAGGCCAGATGGGCCGAAGAGATATCGGTCCATATGGACCCCGATAAGAATATCTCGCCGTCATTTATGAACTTTAAGATGGCGCTCCTTACGGCACTTAAGAAGCCGGAACCCGTGAGAGGTCATAATTTCAGGACATTCTGATGGGGAGACATATTTACGTTCACATTCCTTTTTGTGAGGCTAAGTGTCCTTACTGCAGTTTTTTCTCCGTAGCAGATAAAGACCATTACGGAGAATATTTTGATGCTCTCAAAAAGGAGATAGAGAGTGCTCCGCTTAATTCAGCTGATGATCACGACGAGATCGATACGGTATATTTCGGCGGCGGGACCCCCTCCGTGCCGGATTCCGATCATATCAAGGGTGCATTAAAGGCCGTACTTGACCATTTTAATATCGATCCCGGTAATGCCGAGATCACCATAGAAGCCAATCCTCATTCGCTTACAGCCGATAAGGCCGGGGCATATATTGCTATGGGATTTAACAGGATATCAATGGGGATACAGTCACTGCACGATGATACGCTCAAGCTGTTAGGAAGACTTCATAACAGAGAAGGTGCCTTAGGTGCTTTGAAGATCGCCCGGGAAGCGGGATTTGAAAACATCTCCGGAGATCTTATCATCGGAGTACCGGGTCAAACGACGGAAGAAGTCATTGAAGATGCACAGACACTGATAGACTGCGGCTGCAGGCATATAAGTTCTTACTCCCTGTCGATAGAAGAGGGGACGCCTTTTGAAAGAAGATATGGTAAGAGCCTTGACGATCCTGATATCCAGGAGGCGGAGAGAGCGATGTACCACGGCCTCAGGGATTTTCTTAACAGGAACGGTTTTGTGCCTTATGAGATAAGCAACAGCTCTCTTAAAGGATTTGAGAGCAGACATAATTCCGCATACTGGCGAGCAGTAGAGTATTACGGCTTCGGTGCCGGTTCTCACGGCTATATCGGAGGACAAAGATACGGCCATGAATGTGATATAAGAAAATATATTAAGGCCCCGGATCAAACTATAGTCGAAGAAGTACTTACCGAATCCGATAAGATGACCGAATATGCCATGCTCATGCTTCGTACTTCTTCAGGACTTACCGATGAAGGATTCATAAAAAGGTTCGGAAGGACCATCCCTGAAGATATCAGAAAGATAATGAAGATCCTTGTTGACAGGAAGCTGTGTGACAGCATCGATTCGGGGATAAGGCTCAGCAGATACGGACTGGATTATGCTAATGAAGCATTTATGGAATTTCTCTGATATCCGATGATGATCAACGGTTGACGAAGACGCTGTCGATACGGCTTCGGGCTTTATATATATACTTTTCGCGAACCTTCCATATAAGCGATCTTTTAGCTCTGAGGCAAACTTGCGGTAACGGTCAAATGCAAATTGACTTTATTTGACGTTGATAGTATATTGTATTTGGCACTCGATGACGAAGAGTGCTAAATCGATCGGAAGGAGCGGATGCGAAATGGGTCTTGATGACAGGAAAAAGCAGGTCTTACAGGCTATCGTCGACGATTATGTATCTACATATGAGCCGGTGGGTTCCAAGGCTTTGATAGAGCGACATAATTTCACGGTCAGTTCCGCTACCTTGCGAAATGAGATGGCTGAACTTGAGAAGCTCGGTCTTATCGAGAAGCCCCATACATCCGCAGGAAGGATCCCTTCGGATAAGGGGTACAGGGAATATGTAGATTCACTTATGCATCCTGATATTCTCTCCAGAGAGGAACAGGATGAGATCTCCGAGAGGATCACGGACAGTGTACATGAAGTAACTGATCTTCTTCATAATGCAACTAATGCTCTGTCGGAGAAGACCGGATTTGTATCACTTGCCATGAGCCCGAGGCTCCACGGCAGTTTTCTTACACAGCTTAAGATGCTCATGATCGAGCCCGGTAAGGCACTGGTTGTAGTAGTCCTTTCGGCAGGTGTAGTAAAGGATAAGGTAGTGCGTATCCCGAACTTCCTTACAAATGAGCAGATCATGCAGATAAGTAATGCAGTGGAGAAGAATCTATATGGAAAGCCTCTTGATGAGATAACTCTTATCACGCTGGCTTCATCCGTCAAGGAATCAGAGATCCCCGAGACGCTCATGAATCAGGTCATCTACGAAGCTTATGTCGCCATAAAGCAGGCTGATAAGCTTGATGTTTATCTTGAAGGTGAGCACAGGATGCTGTCGCTCCCGGATTTCTCCGAGCTTGGAAGAGCCAGAGATCTTCTCGGTACTTTGTCCCACGACGGTATGGTCGCAGGATATGTTAATGAGATCGAGAAGTCTGCCGAAGGACAGATAAGGAGCGACGACTCATACATGATCAGGATAGGTCAGGAAATCGCTCTCGAGGGACTTGAGGACTGCAGCTTTATAACGACTACTTATAATATCGGTGATACTTTGTCGGGTAATATCGGTGTTATAGGTCCCAAAAGAATGGATTATTCAAAGGTAATATCTCAGGTGAATTTCGTCAGAAAGAAGCTTAATGACGAGATCAGGAGATTGATCGAATAATAAATAAGAATAAGGTACGAAGGAGGACATTATAGATGTCAGACAATGAGGAGATAGAATTTCCCAACTCTGAAGATATCGAAGAGATCGTCTTCGGCGAAGAGACAATGGACAAGCCGGAAGACAGTGAGAACGAAGAAGCAGCTGAGGCGGTAGAAGAGGCTTCGGAGCAGACAGAGGAAGTTCCTGCAGATGATAAGACTGCCGAACTTGAGAAGAGATATATGGCACTCTTCGCGGAATATGAGAATTTCCGTAAGAGAAGCGCCAAGGAGAAGGAAGATCTTTATGCAAGTGCCGTAGCTAACGTAACAAAGGACTGGCTCGGAGTACTTGATAATATCGACAGAGCTCTTGATGCAGGTAAGAATGCAGATGAGAATTCAGTAGAGAAGGTCATCCAGGGAATAGAGCTTATAGGTAAGCAGGCAACGGATGTCCTTTCGAAGCTCGGCGTAACCGAGATCGAATGTGAGCGCGGTACCAAGTTTGATCCCAATCTTCACGAGGCGGTAATGCATGTGGATGACGATGAGCTCGGTGAGCAGGAAGTAGCCGCAGTATTCCAGAAGGGATACATCTATAAGGACCGTGTAGTAAGACATGCGGTCGTTCAGGTAGCGAATTAATTTCGAAATATACAGGATAAAGGAGAATACAACATGGAAAGCATTATCAGATCAAGTCTGGTCCCTACGGTAATCGAATCAAGCAGCCGCGGAGAGCGAGCTTACGATATCTATTCAAGACTCTTGAAGGAGCGTATCGTTATCCTTTCCGAGGAAGTAAATCACGTAACGGCAAGCCTTATCACGGCACAGCTTCTCTTCCTTGAAGCAGAAGATCCCGATAAGGATATCCAG
>CACZPC010000171.1 GCA_902782985.1 Oscillospiraceae bacterium | reverse complement strand
TTTTATGCAAGTGTCGAATGTGTTCAGAGAAGTCTTGATCCTCTGAATACCAATCTTGTCGTGGCTGATCCCACGAGGACTGAGAAGACTATCTGTCTTGCAGTGTCGCCATCCCTTAAGAGCTTTGACATCTCCGGACGTGCCAGGCTTTTCGAGGTCGTTCAGCGTGTGGCTCAGGTCAACGGTTCACGAAGGCTTAAGGCACCTCATCATAAGTTTACCCGTAAGAGTTATCTTTATTCGGAGCTTATGGCCGACCCGTCACTGGAGCTTGATTATATAGTTGCCACACCCCAGATGGCCGAGTATATGAGAGTAAGTTCGGTCATATATGGTATATATCTCAAATATGTGGCACCCGAAGATATCTTTGCTTATTCGGTAGATGAAGTATTTATAGATGCTACATCATATCTGGCGACTTATAAGGTCGATGCACACGGTTTTACCCGCATGCTCATTCAGGAGGTCCTCAAGACTACGGGTATAACCGCTACAGCAGGTATCGGTCCCAATATGTATCTTTGTAAAGTAGCTATGGATATAGTTGCAAAGCATATTCCCGCGGACGGGGACGGAGTGCGCATAGCGGAGATCTCCGAGCAGGATTATAAGAACGAACTCTGGGGGCACAGGCCGATAACCGATTTCTGGCGCGTTGGAAAGGGGACGGCACACAAACTTGAAGTGTTCGGCATATATACGATGGGGGATATAGCCCGATGGTCTCTCAATAAGGACCTTAATGACAGACTTTATAAGGTCTTCGGTAAGAATGCCGAGCTGCTTATCGATCACGCATGGGGAATTGAGCCCACGACCATAGCCGATGTTAAGGCTTACCGGCCTGAGAATAACAGCCTTTCATCGGGGCAGGTCCTGAAGGAGCCGACTGATCATGAGACGACCGGGCTGATAGTATGGGAAATGGCTGATGCACTGTCGTTGGATCTGGTAGAGAAGGGACTTGTTACGGATCAGATCGTGCTTACGATAGGATATGACAGTGAGAGCCTGAAGGGCGGCAACTACAGCGGTGAAGTGGTCGTCGACTACTACGGACGTGCCTGCCCCAAGCATGCTCACGGCACGCAGAATCTCAGAACACCCACAGCCTCCACAAAGATGATAACAGAGGCGGTTATGGAGCTTTTTGACAGGATAGCCGACAAAGCATTGCTGTCGAGGCGTCTTTGTATAGCTGCATGTAATGTCATGCGCGAGGAGGATCTGAGCGACAGGGGACAACAGATGGATCTGTTTGATCTGATGGAGCCTGAGGATGCCAAGTCAAATGAGACAAAACTATCCAAAGAGCGGGCTCTTCAGAATGCGATGCTGGAGATCAAGCATAAGTACGGCAAGAATGCCATCGTTAAGGTGAAGAACCTGAGCGAGGGCGGTACGGCCATTGAGCGTAATGGTCAGATAGGCGGTCACAGAGCATGAGAGATTATGAAGATATAAAGCATCTTTCAAGACCTCAATATATAGATCATCCTCCCATGTCCGTGCATGACAGGGCATGTCAGTTCTCGCCTTTTGCGGCGCTGGTGGGATACGGTGAAGCTGTAGCTGAGACAGTAAGACAGACGGATCGGCGTCGTGAGATCTCGGATGAGGAGTTAAGTGACCTTAATATCGCACTTAATAAGCTTATGGAGATCCTGCCTGACAGGCCTCTTGTCAAGGTCCATTACTTTGTGCCTGACAGCAGGAAGGACGGCGGAAGATATGAAGACAAGACCGGTAATCTCAGAGCTCTTGACAATATCGCTCAGCAGCTGGTATTTGCAGACGGCGACAGGATATATCTGGAGGATCTGTATCGTCTGGAGTTCATCGGTATTAAGTAAGGCTGTGCAATGTTTGGAAGCTGACGGGGGGATGAAACTGCCGTAATGGCGCCCGGTTTCGTAAATAATTGGTTTATAAATTCTTAACACAAGCGGGAAGAACCTATAACAATTAATCTGGATAATATTCATATACGGAGGATAGTTCTATGTATGAATATATTCGTTTTAAGATCGGCGGCTATTTTACCGGTGACAGGAGTATAGACATCAGAGCGAACGGCAGACATTACGACGTCAGTAAGACGGTAAGGCGCAGGGGCTCAGAGAAGACCGAGTGCTTTAAGTGTGCGGATGTGTCGCTGGATGACTGGACCCGCCAGTTTATGGGACTTCATGTAGAGAAATGGAAGAAGCGCTATTATGAACCCATAAAGGAAGGTACTTCCTGGGCACTGGAGTATAAGCTCCGAGGTCGTGAAGCGGTAGCGATCGAAGGAAGTAACGGATATCCTGAGAATTGGCATGACTTCAAGTTGGTCATGAAAGACCTGGAGAAGCTGTTTCGATAAAAACGATTTATTATCCTCTCGTAATCGTCCCCGGAAGTGATCTTCCGGGGATCTTTATCTGTAAGAGCGCTCCCGTCATCGGGCATTATGTCAACAAAACATTTACATTCGCCGTCTTTGATTGCTTCTTCGCGGGATGTATAATCAGATTGGTAGTTATGAGTAAGAGGGTTGCAATATGGTGATATATTACGGGCTGATGTTCGGCTTGTCGGTATTGCTTTCGGCAGTATATGTATTTATGTGGCATAAGCATTTCGATGTGCATATCACGTTGAGCTTTATGCTCCTTCC
Organism: Oscillospiraceae bacterium; assembly: GCA_902782985.1. Lineage (GTDB taxonomy): Bacteria > Bacillota > Clostridia > Saccharofermentanales > Saccharofermentanaceae > Saccharofermentans. Next base: position 2,297 of record CACZPC010000171.1, on the reverse strand, counting down.
GCTTGGAAATCTGGCATACCTTCTGATCGCACTGTCGCAGTCGATCGAATCGGCACTTGTGTCTGTAAAAATTGTATATATGGTGGCGGCGTTTGCTTCGCTGTTTATAGTCTTCGCTGCCTTTAATCTTTGCCATATCGGGCTCAAACGCGGCGTGAGATTTCTTTTTATCGTCGCGACTATACTTATCTTTTCGTCCTGTCTTACCATCGGGACCGATATCCATCTTTTCTATAAGGCCGCCGAGCTCTCTTCTTATCACGGAGCTTCTATAGTAACCGGCAAGGAATACGGCTTCATGCATACCGTATATTACGTAATGCTCATAGTCTATTTCCTTCTGAGCATCATCGTACTTATAATAGGCGGCACCAAGAAGACCGAAGTGTCACGAAGGATCCTTTTGATGTTGGTATGCCCGCTTACCATATCGATACTGGCATTCTTCGTTGCCAGAGTGTCGATGCCGACGATCGAATTTATGCCCGCAGCCTACGTTATAGACCAGTTCTTCTATCTTCTGATCTCCTATAATGTTGCTCTTTACGATATCGATGATTCCGGTATAGATTCCATAATCGCCAAAGGCGAGACCGGATTTGTCTCCTTTGATTTTAATTTCAGATATCTCGGGAGCAACGAGACGGCGCGTGAATACCTTCCGATGCTGAAGACGCTAAGTGTGGACAGATCCGTTAAGAATATCCCGGAGCTTCAAAGCAACGTCTGTAAATGGCTTTCTGCGTTTAAGAAGAGTGACGAGCATAACTGTTTTCATTTTGACAGTGCCGACGGCGAAAGGACATACCAGATAGACATCAATTATCTGTATGACGGCCGTAAGAGAAGAGGTTATCAGTTTGTTATCTCTGATGATACGACCGACGTGCAGTATATAATGCTCCTCGATAAATTCAATACTTCGCTGGAACAGGAAGTTCAGGCTAAGACCGAAAGGATAGTTCAGATGCATGACAAGCTCATACTGAGCATGGCGTCCATGGTCGAGAGTCGCGACAATTCCACAGGAGGTCATATCAAGAGGACCAGCGAAGGCGTTCGTATCCTCGTGGAGCAGATGAGAAAATGCGAAGGTCACGATCATGATCTTACGGATTCATTCTGTGCCCGTGTGGTCAAGGCGGCCCCGATGCACGATCTCGGTAAGATCGCAGTAGATGATGCGATATTAAGGAAGCCCGGCAGGTTTACTCCCGAGGAATACGATGAGATGAAAAAGCATGCGGCAGAGGGAGCAAGGATCGTAGATGAGATCCTGAAGGACACTGATGATAAGGAATTCCATAAGATCGCAGTGAATGTTGCTCACTATCACCATGAGAGATGGGACGGTTCCGGTTACCCTGAGAAGCTCAAAGGTGAAGAGATACCGCTGGAGGCAAGGATCATGGCCATAGCCGATGTCTATGATGCTCTCGTAAGTAAGCGTGTCTACAAGGACAGCATGCCTTTTGATAAAGCCGACGAGATAATCATGGAAGGTATGGGATCTCAGTTCGATCCCGGACTTAAGGAGTGCTATTGTGCCGCCAGACCGAAGCTTGAGGAATACTACGGCAACATAAAATAAAAATCCTTTCGTTCAAAACCGATAAATTAAGTCGTATTTACTCATGTTTAATACATTATTTAACATACATCACAATATATCTTGGTGTATAATTGTACGCGATAAGAAAGGGACATCCGTGCCCCGACGCGAGGAGACGCACTATGACAAAGATCTTATATGACGAGACCAATCTTCCCAAGATAGATACACTTAAGGCATTAAATTACGATAATGTAAACCTCGATGAGGTAGAGCCAATTAAAAGGATAGGTATCCTTACAAGCGGCGGAGATGCTCCCGGAATGAATGCGACTATCAGAGCCGTCGTCAGGGCAGGTATCAATTCAGGACTTGAAGTCTACGGTATCACAAGAGGTTATCACGGACTTTGGAAAGGTGAGATCTCTCCCATCGGAATGAGAGATGTGTCCGAGACTCTGCAGAGAGGCGGCACATTCCTTATGACGGCAAGATCCAAGACATTCCAGACAGACGAAGGTGTTCTTAAGGGCGCCAGGATGATGGAAGTATACGGACTTGATGCTCTTATCGTAAGCGGAGGTGACGGATCCTTCAAGGGTGCGAGAGCTCTCGCAAGGATCGGTGTACCTGTTATCGGTATCCCCGGCACCATCGATAATGACATCGGATGCACGGACTATACGATCGGATATGATACATCCATGAATACCGCTATGGACTGCATCGATAAGCTTCGCGATAC
>CACZPC010000170.1 GCA_902782985.1 Oscillospiraceae bacterium | reverse complement strand
TTAAGTCCAATGCTTTCCTTACGGCGCTCCTGGGTTCGCTGGGACTTGCCGAGAGCCGCCTGCCGGTATACGGATGGATGGGCGTAGTATCAGTTGTGATCACTACATTGATGACAGCGTTCATTATCTGGATCCTTTCCGGAAAGATCAGGAAGATATCGGCTTACTCTCTGATCAAGGAGTGATCACTATAACTTTGTAACCGACTACGACCGTATCCCGATCAAAAGGAATACGGTCGTTTTGATCTGCTTTCGAAATGCCATGCAGGGAATATCAGGTTCAGCAGTCGGAATATTCGGTGTGGTTCTTGCCGTTATGTTTACCTTTATAAAGCCTGCTGTCAGCACAGCTTATGATATGGTCGACAGAGTCATCGGATGTTCCTTCACACAGACCGATAGTCATAGTCACCGAGAAGTCTGTTCCGTCATGTGTATGTATCTTATTGCCGATCAATGATATTACGTTATCGGCATATGTCCTGCCATCTTCGATATTTGCATCCGGAAGTACGAACAGGAATTCTTCGCCGCCCCATCGTGAAGCACAGGCATTATCCGGAAGATTATCGCCGATTATCTTTGCCACTGAAGCAAGTACCACATCTCCCATGTCATGACCGTAAGTGTCATTGACCTTCTTGAAATTGTCGATATCTCCGATGCCTACGATAAAACTCCTGCCGCTTTCACGACTCTGAAGATGTATCTCCGACAGCCTCCTGTTTATTTCTCTGCGGTTGCTGAGTTTGGTCAGCGGATCAGTGGAAGCCATGATCTTCAGCTGTTCGTTCTGTACGCGTATCTTTGCTTCGGTATAGCTGTTTAATATCGAGAAGATCGTAGCTACATATATGAGTACGAATGATCCGACGATAATGTTGATGACATAAAAAACAGTTTGATACAAAGTCCCGCTTAAGTCGTGTAATGCATGTCCTGAAGTGCTGTAATAGAAATTCAGGAACCCATACAGCGGAACGGACGTGAGCAGTACGACGAAAGGCACCAACTTACGCTTGTTGGGCATAAGGAAAGCCAGAGGGATTATCATAAGAAGGAACATGCAGAAGTTAGGCATCAATCCGACGAAGACGGTTGCCGCTACAGCATGGATCACTATCTCAAACTGGGAAGCATATACCAGATGAAGTTTTTCTTTTACATTCTTAGCCAGTATTATCATCACGGCATAAAATAAGACGCTGAATAGATTGAAGATAACCATTCCGCTGACACCTGACATCGCGAACAATACCATGTATAGGGTATGGGCTATAAGACAGGCGACGAGGGGACAGAAATAAAGCATGAAAACGACCTTGGGTGATACGCGCTTATCGATCTTCTCGATGAACTTCAGATCACCTTTATATTGTTTCCCTCTGTATGAGTCAGGGCTATGCGTTGAGATATGTGCGTTTTCAGACATGTACCTATTTCCGATGATCAAGCAAATTGCAAAGTCTCTTTCTACATATTGATTATAACATGAAGGTTGTAAACTGTTCTTTAAGCGGTTTTTGCATATGGATGAATTATCTGTGTTGAAAAATGCCAATTAGCGGTATCATATAGCTATCTGAAGCGATCTCAGAGAAATACGAAGATGCGGCTCGAGCCGCGCAGGGAGGATCAGATGATAAAAGCCGTACTTACGATCGATGATATGCCGCAGGAGAATACGATCCCCATCATAGATTACTGCCTGGGTATAGGCATCAAGCCCTTGCTATTCACCATCGGAGAGTTTGCCGAGCAGAAGCCGGAGATCGTGATATATGCTCTTCAGAAGGGGCTGATTGTCGGTAATCATACATATTCTCATGCCAACCTGAGTGAGGTTACTCTTGATGAAGGTATCGAGGAGATCAGGAAATGTGACGAGGTCCTCGATCGTATCTATAATGAAGCAGGGGTGGAACGCAAGATCAAGGTATTCCGTTATCCGTATCTTGCATGCGGCGGCGAGAATAATAAGGCGTATACGGATCTTCTGCGTGATCTCGGATATAAGAAGCTCGATGATACGGGTGTCATAGCTCCGGGGTATATAAGCAACGGATGGAAGTTTGAAAACGGCACCAATTGCAGTTTTGACTGTCAGGAATATATGCTCAGAGAAGGAAGCGATATGACGATGGATAAGATCCTTCAAAATATCGACGAAGCTTTCGGCAAGGCAGAGCAGACCAAAGAGCAGGAGCACATCATCCTTACTCACTCACATGATCTGACGGATGAGAGAGAGCCTCTGTACTATAAGACCATGATCGAGAGGATGTTAAGCTACGGTACCGAATTCGTCGAGCCGAAGTTTATGGATTTCTGGAGCCTTTCTTAACAAGCTTTTGCGATACAGTCTTATTGAAGAATGAAATAACAGGGCCGAAGCCGAACGCGGAAGCGAGCGTGCCAAGGCCTATTATTCCGCCTGCAAGGAAGCATACGAGAGCACATCCGGCATCACATATTATCCTGGCGAAGAAATAAGGGAGCTTCCTGATCTTTCTGTCCATGATGATGGCAAGTGCATCATAGGGAGCAACTCCCAGATCCGATGTCTGATATAAGCTCAGACCGAATCCCGTAGCAATAAGTCCGGCAAGCATTATGATGATCCTCAGGATCAGAGAATCCGGCGTTTGGGCGATCATGTTGAAGATCTTGCTGCAGAAGTCCACTATATAGCCCAGTAATACTGCATTTATGACAGTTCCAAGTCCTATCAGATCCCTTCCCAGTGATACCTGTATCACAAAGAAGCAGATATTAACCATTATCTGAAGAATTGGATAGTAGATCTTAAGAAGATCAGACAATGCCATATTCATCCCGTCGAAAGGATCATTGCCCAAAAGTGAAAACTTAAATGCGGCAACTCCGATCCCAATGAAGAGATTGCCGAAGATGCACATTGCTATTCTTATATTTCGCTCTTTTGTCGGTATGTTCTTAATTCTCATGTTCTGTATTATAATCGATGAAAAAGGAACATGTAACTGATAAATGGGTTTTAATCTGTACGGAGCGATAATACTCGTGTCGATAATCGCGGGGACTGTAGCTGCAAATGTCCTCGGCTTAAGGTGCGGCATAAAGCGGCGCACGCTTTTTTATACTGCTTTTTTTATCTTCTTTTCGATCGTCATATTTGCCGTAACTTTTGTATTTCTCGGTTCCGGAGGCAAGAATATCGGAGTATCGGGGCTTGGCGGAGTATTCGGTCTGATGATCGGTATTATATTCTCGGTATATGTGCATGAGGACCATCCGAGGGAGCTTTTCGCTTCATGGGTCATATCGGCACCGCTTATGTATTCGATCGCCAAGGTCGCATGTATGACGGCAGGGTGCTGCTCCGGTGAACTCTTCGGTATCTCGGTGCGGATCATCGACTGCATATCCTATATGCTGATATATATTGCTTCATTGACATTGTTTATACGAGAAGATAATAAGATGAGATCTGCTTATACGGCGATGATATTATCTTTTGTAGCCAGGTTCGTACTTGATTTTTTCAGGGACTCTCATTCGGGACGTGTGATATCGTCCGAACAGATCATGATACTTGTGGCAGGGGGCATTGCGATGTCGGCGTATATACTGAGAAAGAGGATACCGCTGCCGAAGTCTGCCGATAACGGTTAGTTGTGTTTAACCATTTATGATTATGTGATAATATGAGTTCGCTTATGCTTTCGTACATGTACCAGGAGGGGAACGATGGAGGAATCAGATAAGAAATGGGTCTGCAGGAGCTGCGGGATGGAAAACAGCAGTAATTTCTGTTGTAACTGCGGCGCTGCAAAAGAACAGGATACGACCGGATCAGGCGTATTATCAGCTGCGGAAGCTTCTTTGAATGAAGCAGGTGCTGCAGAACAAGAACCTGCGATATCTGCTGTTCCTCTTGAGACCATACGACCTCCACGGACAGAGACTGTAAAGCAGCCGCCCGTTGCCGCCGAAATGGCTTCAGGTCATGCATATTCGGCACCAGCTTCAAGAAAGGTCGAACGTCCTTTCGAGCCTGAGGATCAGAAGGCAGCGAACATTCTCTGTATCGTGTCGCTCATTCTCATGTTCATCTTACCTTTTATCTGCAGTATTATAGTTGTTCTTATGATGGAATACCTGCCGGAAGATTCGACGATAACTCAGGTGGCATGGCTTATACTGGGCGGTATTACGACCTTTTCGCCCTTGTTGTCACTCGGAATGATGATATATGTCAGGGTCAAGTATCCCAAGAGTACATTCGGCAAGGTACTCATGTGGCTCTATATAGCATTTGTGGTCATCGCAGTCATTGCAATAATCGTGGTGTGTGCTGCATGTGCCTATGAAATAAAAAGATGTACGGATGCAGGCTGGTGACATATATGAAAAGTGAAAGAGGATATCTTAAAGTAATACTTACCGACAGAGGAACAAGACGTCAGGAAAGCCGTCACCCGTGGGTCTACGATAACGAGATCTCAGGTACGGATGAGGGTATCGTTGACGGAGACCTCGCGGATGTTATGTCCGGAGGCGGCAAATATATCGGTACCGGTTTCTATAACAGTAATTCCAAGATAAGGGTCAGGATCATTTCGCGAAATGCAAATGATCAGTTCAATCAGGCATTCTGGGAGAGAAGAGTCGGCTATGCACTCGATTACAGGCAGACCGTAATGAAGTCGGATGATGATCTTAAGTGCAGCAGGATAATCTTCGGCGAAGCAGATGAATTCCCGGGCCTTACGGTAGACAGATTTAATGACATTCTTGTAGCTCAGGTGCTGTCGCTCGGTATCGAAGTAAGAAAAGAGATGATCTTCGATGCCATAATGAATGTCTTTCGTTCAAGGGGAGAAGAGCTTCTCGGTATCTATGAGCGAAATGATGTAGCCATCCGCGGTCTTGAAGGACTTAAGGAATACAAAGGCTATTATGTGAAGAAAGGACAGGCTGCTCCCGCTAAGACAGTTACATCCATAGTCGAAAACGGCGTCAGATACAAGGTCGATGTCGAGAACGGACAGAAGACGGGATTCTTCCTGGATCAGAAATATAATCGTGAAGCCGTGAGCCGTATAGCCCGAGGTAAGAATGTTCTTGATTGCTTTACTCATACAGGATCTTTCGCACTTAATGCGGCGAAGGGCGGGGCTAAGCATGTTCATGCCGTGGACGTCTCTCAGACGGCTGTGGATATGGCAAAGGAAAATGCGGTCCTTAACGGACTGGATGGGATAATGAGCTTTGAGGCAGCCGATGTATTCGATCTTCTCCCTGAAATCAAAAAGGGTGAATATGACATGATAATACTCGATCCGCCTGCTTTCACCAAGTCCAGGAAGACTAAGAGCAATGCAGAGAGAGGTTATAAAGAGATCAATTACAGAGCAATGAAGGCACTCCCGCGAGGAGGCTATCTTGCTACATGTTCCTGTTCTCATTTCATGGATGAAGAGAGCTTCATAAAGATGCTCGATTCGGCTGCCAAGGATGCAGGTGTAAGGTTAAAGCAGATCGAGAAGAGACAGCAGTCTCCCGATCATCCGATACTTCTGAATGTTTCAGAGACCGATTACCTCAAATTCTTCATCATGCAGGTGTTCTGATGAGTAAAAAAGATAAGGATAATTCTGTTCATACACTTAAAGGTCTTAAGATCGGATCTTCGGCCACTATCAAGAAAGTCGGCGGAGAGGGAGCATTAAGGCAGCATTTCCTGGATATGGGACTTATTCCGGGAACCGAGATCAAAGTCGTAAAATATGCTCCGATGGGCGATCCCATGGAGGTGAAGCTTCGTGGCTACGAGCTCACGCTCAGACTCGATGATGCTGATAAGATAGAGATCACGGATATACCGTCAGCACATGAGATCGATTATACGATCCCCGATATGCACAGGACGGCTCATCCGGGATTCGGTGAAGGCGGTAAATATCATGAGAAGGGAAGCGGTGATCCGCTCCCTGAGGGGACCGGGCTTACTTTTGCTCTTGTAGGCAATCAGAACTGCGGTAAGACGACTCTCTTTAATCAGCTCACCGGTTCGAATCAGCATGTGGGCAATTTCCCGGGTGTGACGGTAGACAGGAAAGAAGGCGTTATCAAGGGTCATCCCGATACATGTGTTGTCGACCTGCCGGGTATCTATTCGATGTCTCCGTACAGCAGTGAAGAGATCGTATCCAGGAATTTCGTTCTTGATGAGAAGCCTCATGCCATACTGAATATCGTTGACGTTACTAATATCGAGAGAAATCTTTATCTTACGATGCAGCTCCTTGAGATGAACATACCCATGGTCGTTGCTCTTAATATGATGGATGAATTAAGTGCCAACGGCGGCGGTGTCGACGTTAATAAGATGGAGCGCGCATTAGGTGTTCCTGTAGTCCCGATATCCGCTTCAAAGAATGAGGGCGTAGATGAGCTCATTGATCACGTGATGCATATTGCCCACTTCCGTGAGGAGCCGCAGAGACAGGATTTCTGCGATGAGAATGATCACGGCGGAGCGGTTCACAGATGTATCCATTCCATCCTTCATCTCATTGAGGATCATTCCAGGGCAAACGGCATTCCGCCCAGATTCGCCGCAGCAAAGATAATCGAAGGCGATGAGCTGGTGATCGATAAGCTCGGACTTGACGATAATGAGCGCCAGACGATGGAGCATATCGTAAGCCAGATGGAGACCGAGAGAGGGCTTGACAGAAGTGCCGCCATGGCGGATATGAGATTCTCTTTTATCGAGAAGGTCGTTCGCAGCTCGGTAAAAAAGCCTAAGTACAGTAAGGAACGTGAAAGAAGTGAGAAGATCGATCGGATCCTCACGGGAAAGTTCACTGCCATTCCTGCTTTTATACTTATCATGGCTCTTGTATTTTTTCTGACATTTAATGTGATCGGTGCTTTTCTTCAGGGGATACTGGAGATAGGGATAGATAAGCTTACCGAGCTTATCGCCGCATTGCTTGATTCCGGTAATGTCAGTGAGGGATTAAAAAGCCTGATCATCGACGGAGTATTTGCAGGTGTCGGAAGCGTATTGAGTTTCCTTCCCGTTATCGTAACTCTGTTTTTCTTCCTTTCGATACTCGAGGATTCCGGTTATATAGCACGTGTTGCTTTCGTAATGGACAGGCTGCTGCGAAAGATCGGTCTGTCAGGAAGAAGTATCGTCCCCATGCTGATCGGATTCGGATGTACTGTCCCTGCGGTCATGGCCACCAGGACTCTTCCGAGTGAAAGAGACAGAAAGATGACCATACTCCTGACGCCCTTTATGAGCTGTACTGCCAAGCTTCCGATCTATGCTTTTTTTGTCAGTGCATTCTTCCCCGGAAAGGGAGGCTTTATAATGACCGGACTTTATGTCCTCGGAATCTTTACTGCGATAATCGTCGCACTCCTGTTCAGGAAGACTTTTTTCCGAGGTGAGCCGGTGCCTTTCGTCATGGAACTCCCGAATTACAGATTCCCCGGTGCCGGAAATGTCATAAGGCTCCTGTGGGATAAGGCAAAGGATTTTCTTCAGAGGGCATTTACCGTGATCCTCGTTGCGACCATAGTCATTTGGCTGTTCCAGAGCTTCAATTTCAATCTTCGAATGGTAAGTGATCCTAAGGACAGTATGCTCGCGGCTATAGCGGGGCTTCTAGTCCCGGTAATGGCTCCCGCAGGACTAGGTGACTGGAGGATATGCACTTCGCTCATTACCGGCTTTATGGCTAAGGAGAGCGTGGTATCTACTCTTGAGATCTTATTTGCAGGTGATATCTCATCACAGCTTACGACTGCTACGGCGGCATCTATACTTGTATTCTCACTTCTCTATACGCCTTGTGTGGCTGCAGTAGCTGCAATAAAGAGAGAACTCGGTGTCAAATATGCTCTGGCTGTGGTAATATGGCAGTGTGTGATCGCATGGATGGCAGCGTGTGTGGTAAATATCATTTTTACCGTTATCTGACAGCACGGTAATAAGAGGATAGATAACATTGATGAGAAAGACTATAGTAACAGTTTCGGTGATCGCGGCCGTAGTGTGTTCATCTTTTCCCGGGGCGGATGTACATGCCGTATCGAACGAAGAAGGCTGGACTGTCTTCGAGTATTTCTGCGGATCGGATCTGGAATCCGGTGATCCCGAATCAGGCTGTGCTTCAGGCGACATCGAAGAGATGATAAATGCTACTGTAGGTACCAATGTCAGATTCGTAATAGAAGACGGCGGCACGGATTGTCATCATGATTATTTTGATTCGGATGAGACAAGGCGATACGTAATTGAAGACGGTAATATAGTTCAGGTCGGTAAGGACGAACTTCTCGATATGGGTGAAGAATATACTCTGAGAGAGTTTCTTAAGTGGGGTATCGATACCTATTC